>CAZWZZ010000390.1:0-6184 GCA_964638395.1 uncultured Caldilineaceae bacterium | reverse complement strand
GTGCTTGTTAGGTTTGGCAAAGTTGAGAAAATACTCCCGCCTGTTCCCCCCTTTTGCCCAAAGCCCCCCTTTCTTCTACAATGTAAATGAGGGGCTGGTTCACAAATAGGTTGACACTTTCTTACCCGCCGAATTGAACAACGTCACCCCGTAAAACGCAAAACGTGAAACGTGAGATGTTATTGTGCCAAAATCATTACGTTTTACGCCTTACGTTTTACGAATTTGTCAACCAAATTTCTTGAGGATATGAACCATCCCCAGATGAGCAGGTTGTGACCATCCTCCAAATTACTCACAGAAGCAAAGTGTATAAATAGGCGCTATGGCTGATAAACCCATTCTCTTAGACCTCTCCACAACCGAATTAAAAGAAACCCTCGCCCCCTGGGGCGAACCGGCCTACCGGGCCGAACAGATCGAAAATTGGCTTTACAAACGGCACGTGGCCGAGGTCGAGCAGATGAGCAGCCTACCCAAGCGGTTGCGACACCGGCTGGTCGAGGAGACGACGCTCTCGCCGCTGCGCCCGGTGGTGTCGCTCGACTCGACGGATGGGCAGACGCGCAAGACGCTCTTTGCCCTGCCGGATGAGCGGCAGATCGAGGCGGTCTTGATGCGGTACGACAATCGGCAGACGTTGTGCATCAGCACCCAGGCCGGCTGCGCGATGGCCTGTCCCTTTTGTGCTACCGGGCAGATGGGCTTTATGCGAAATCTGTCGGTGGGGGAGATCGTAGCCCAGGTGTTGTATTACGCCCGGCTACTGAGCGCCGAGGCAAAGCAGGTGACCAACATCGTTTTTATGGGTATGGGCGAGCCGCTGGCCAACTATGCCGAAACCTGGAAAGCGGTGCGGCGGCTCAACGATGGGGCGGGCTTCAACCTGGGAGCGCGGCGGATGACCATCTCCACGGTGGGGCTGGTCCCGGCCATACGCCGCATGAGCCAGGAGCCGGAGCAGGTCAACCTGGCCGTCTCCCTCCACGCGCCGACGGACGGGGTGCGGGACACCATCGTGCCCATCAACCGCCGCTACCCCATCGCCACGCTGATGCAGGCCGTCCGGGATTACATCGCCGAGACCCATCGCCGGGTGACGTTTGAATATGCCCTGATGGACACCCTCAACGATAGCGACACTCAGGCCGATCAATTCGCCGAGTTGTTAACCGGGCTGCTGTGCCACGTCAACCTGATCCCCCTCAACCCCACCCCCGGCTCCCCCTGGAGCGGCTCCCCCGATGAACGGGTCTACGCCTTTCGGGACCGGCTCCAGGCCGCCGGTATCCCGACCACGGTCCGGCTGCGGCGGGGTATCGACATCGCCGCCGGCTGCGGGCAGTTGCACAATGCCCAGGCTCAATAGACATCCCCCCTAAGACCATATTTTGCATTTTCCGGGTGAACGTTGTATTATTATCTGATAGTTGTTTTTGTCATACTGTTAAGGCTATAGGCGGCAAAAACTACTATCCATAGGGGATCAAATCAGGTTCACCCCTAAATATAGAAGGTTCTGAGCAAAGAAAAAGGCCAGCAAATTTGCTGGCCTTTCTAAAGTAACTGGCGAACGTCGGGGTCAGGTGGCTTTGGCCGCCGTCCGCAAGCAGCGAGAGCAGATTTTGACCTGTTGGACCCGACCATCCTTAAAAATTCTGGTTTTTTGAATGTTCGGCTTCCACTTTCGCTTGGTGTGGTGCATCGAGTGGCTCACATTGTGACCACTCATCGGTTTCTTTCCACATACTTGACATTTAGCCATATTCAGCATCCTTCTCGTGAGCTAAAGATAATTGCATTTCTCTGAGCGAAATTCCATCAGATGATGATAGCATACGGCTTAAGAATTGGCAAACAAGAAAAACATGGAAGCGTGGAAGATGGGGAGGTTGGAAGGTTGGCTAAAATCCAATCTTTCAAGCTATGAACGCGATGAATCAACAAAAATTTGAAACCGCAACAAATGGGCAGCTAACCGGCAGTGACCTCAAGATGATGCTGCACGGTGGTCAGCAATGGTTGGCGGCCCACGTTCATATCGTCAACGAACTGAATGTTTTTCCGGTCCCTGATGGGGATACCGGGACGAATATGGCCTTGACGATGCGGGCTGCGGTCGAGAGCATCGACGACGACCTGTCTGGTGGGGCCGTGGTCAAGGCCGCCGCGCAGGGGGCGTTGATGGGAGCGCGGGGCAATTCCGGGGTCATCCTCTCCCAATTTTTGCAGGGATTGGCCCAGGTGTTGGCCGAGCAGCCCGTGGTCAGCATTCCGGCATTGGCCGAGGGGCTGGCGGCGGGGGCCGATTTAGCCTATCAGAGCGTGATGGAGCCGGTCGAGGGGACCATCTTGACGGTGAGCCGGGCGGCGGCAGAGGCGGCACAAGAGAGCGCCCGGACGGAGCCGGGTGTGACCGCCCTAATGGCCGCCGTGGTGGCCGGGGCCAAGATTGCCCAGGCCCGCACGCCGGAGTTGTTGCCGCTGCTCAAAGAGGCCGGCGTGCCCGACTCCGGGGGGCAGGGGTTGGTTTACATTTTGGAAGGTATGCTCCGCGCCCTGACCGGGGAGCCGGTTGAGGTGGATGAAGAGGGGAGCGAGGCCCCAACCTGGCATACCAGCCTGGATGTCTCCCACGAAGATTATGGGTATGATGTCCAGTTTTTGCTGCGCGGGGCGGATTTGGAGATAGCGGCCATCCGGGATCATATGAACAGCATCGGCGGTTCGACGCTGGTGGTCGGGGATGAGCGGTTAGTGAAAGTCCATCTCCACACCCACGACCCCGGTGCGCCGCTCAGTTATGGCGCTCGGTTGGGCGTGGTCGATGATGTGGTCATCGAAAATTTGCAAGCGCAGGCCGAAGCCTTTATCGGAGCGCATCATCTGGATGAAGCCGACGCGGAGCAAGCAACCCCGCTGGCCACGCTGGCCGTCGTGCCGGGAGAGGGGCTGGCCCAGATTTTCCACAGCCTGGGCGTGAGCCGGGTTTTGGCCGGGGGGCAGACGATGAATCCCAGCGTCGAGTCCCTGTTGGCCGCCATCAACCAAATTGATGGGGCCGAGGTCTTGATTTTACCCAACAATCGTAATATTATTCTGGCGGCGGAACAGGCCCAGAAGTTGGCCCCGAAAAAAGTGTGGTTGGTTCCCAGCCGAACGATACCCCAGGGCATCGCCGCGCTGCTCAGTTTCAACCCCAACGCCGATGCTGAGACCAACATCGAGCGGATGGGAGAGACCATGCAACACGTGCAGAGTCTCGAAATTACCCAGGCTGTCGGCCAACGAACGTACAACGGTTTTCAGATCGAGGCCGGGGATACCCTCGGCCTGTTGAACGGCGACCTGGTCAGCGTCGGTAGCGGGGTCGAGCCGGTGTTGAAGGAGACGCTGGCCCGGTTGGCCCCCGATACGATGCGGGCGTATGAGATTATGACAATTTACGTGGGGCAAAAAGGCTCGTCGGCTGAGGCCGCTGGGTTGGCCCAGCAGGTGAGCGCTATGTACCCCAATATAGAGGTTGAGGTTCACAACGGGGGCCAGCCCCACGCCCTATATATTATTTCAGTCGAGTAGGTAGGAAGGTAGTTTTGAGTAATAAAGTAGCCATCGTCACCGATAGCACAGCCTATTTTGAACCGGGCGACACAGAGCGGCTCGGTATTCACGTTGTCCCCCTCTCTATTCAGTTGGGCAACGATAAATTTTTGGACGGTCAAGAGATCGACACCGACGAACTGTTCCGGCGGGTCAGCTATGGAGCGCCTTATCCCAAAAGTTTGCCCCCCTCTCCGGCCTCTTTCGAGAAGGTCTATAGCAAATTACACAAAGAAACCGACAAGATTCTGTCGATCCATATCTCCAAACTGTTGAGCAAGACCATCCAGACGGCCAAAATGGGGGCCGAACCCCTGCTGGGCCGCTGCAACATCGAAATCATCGATTCGATGACCACATCCGTCGGCCTGGGCATTCTGGTCAAAGCGGCGGCGGAAGCGGCCAACGACGGGGCCAGCATCGAGGACATCGTCCGTCTGGTGCGGGGCATGTTGCCCCATATCTACCTGGTCTTCTTCGTGGAGACGATGGATTTCCTGGAACGGAGCGAGCGCATCGGCAAAGCCCAGGCCGTGCTGGGCACAATGCTCAACATCAAGCCCATCCTTTTTATGGAAGATGGCGACATCATCCCTCTGGAAAAAGTGAAGACGACCGAAAAGGCGCTCGAAAAATTGTACGAGTTCGTCACGGAATTTGATAATCTGGAACAAACCGCTATTATTCAGCGTAGCCAGCAGCCCATCGAGGCAGCCAGCCTCCTTCGGGAGCGATTGGAGCAAAGTTTCCCGGATATGTCCTTTCCGGTGATCCAATATGGAACCGATTTGGCGGCGCGGATTGGGCCGACGGCGCTGGGTGTGGTTGTGTATGAAGGGATGTATTATTAAATGTTGTCCAGTTTCAACAAACTGAGCCGCATGTTGACTCAGGAAAAACGGTTGGGGTATAAAAACAAGGCCGTTATGGGCGGCTTTGAGAAATTTGCCCCCAACTGGCGCAATGAAGCCCAAGAGGAGGTTTCGACCGATTCCGAACGACAGGTTATGGAAGAGGTCATCACGGCGCTGATTGAATATCCCGAGGTCAGCGAGGATGACCGGCCCGGCTATATTCACCAAATTTTGGTCAAGCTGTACAAGGCCGAGCAGCAGGCCGAAAAGCGGGCCAAACAGGCCCGGAAAAACGAAAATTCTGAGTCGGCCCCGGCTAAACCGGCGGCCAAACCGGCCCCCCAAATTCAGCCTGAGACCAAACCGGCTCCTCAGCCCGAAAAAACGGCCTCCGCGCCCCGCCCCACTGTCCGCCCCAAGCCGCGCCCCGCGCCTTCCCGCGCCAAACCGGCCCCACCGGACAAGCGGGTCGAGTTTACCGACGCCGGCCTGACCGCGCCCGTGACCAAGCTGCCGGGCATCAAGGAGGCTTACGCTAAAAAATTGACCCGCCTCGGCGTGGAGCGTGTCAGCGATTTTTTGATGCTCTATCCCCGGCGGTATGATGATTATAGCCATTTGAAACCCATCAACCAGTTGGAGTTGGGGGAAGAGGTAACGATCATTGCCCAGGTGTGGGAGACGCGCAAGCGAGAAACCCGCAACCGGCAAACCCTCGTCACCAGCACCCTGTCTGATGGGACGGCGACGATTGATGTGACCTGGTTCAACCAGCCCTGGCTGGCTAACAAATTGCGACCGGGCTTGCAAATCGTGGTCAGCGGCAAGGTCAATGCCTATCTGGGGCGGCTGACCTTTCAATCGCCGGAGTGGGAAGAAATCGACAAGCAACTGCTCCACACCGGGCGCATTGTGCCTGTTTATCCGCTGACGCAAGGCATTACCTCGAAATGGCTGCGGCAGCAGGTCAAAAATACGGTTGATTACTGGGCACCCCGGCTGACCGACCATCTGTCGGAGGCGGCCTGCGAGCGGCTCAACTTGATGCCGCTGTACGAAGCCTTTCAGCAAATTCACTTCCCCGATAGTTGGGAGCAGTTGGAGGCGGCCCGGCGACGCTTGGCCTTCGACGAACTGCTGCTGATCCAACTGGGTGTCCTGCGCCAGCGACACGCCTGGCGCTCGCAACAAGGGACGCCGGTCAACATCGAGCCGGATAATCTTGAGGCGCTGCTCAAGGCGCTGCCCTTCCAATTGACAGGGGCGCAGCGTAAGGCGCTGGATCGCATCCTCGTCGATTTGAAGGCGGATGTGCCGATGAGCCGTCTGTTGCAGGGGGATGTTGGCTCCGGTAAGACGGTGGTGGCCCTGGCGGCGATGGTCCTGACCGCGCTGGATGGGGGACAAGCGGCCATGCTGGCCCCGACCGAAATTTTGGCCGAGCAGCACTTCAAAGGGATGAGCAACCTGCTGGAGAGTATCGGCGATGCGCTGGGGCGTCCAATCACGATGCGCTTGTTGACCGGCAGTACCAAGGCCGCCGACCGGCGGGACATTTTGGAGCAGTCGGCGGCGGGGGAGCTTGATCTCCTGGTCGGCACCCACGCCATCATTCAGGGGGATGTCGAACTCAAAAATCTGCGCCTGGCGGTGATAGACGAGCAGCATCGCTTTGGGGTGGGGCAGCGAGCGGCCCTGCGGGAGAAGGGGCTAAACCCCCATATGTTGGT
>CAZWZZ010000389.1:2967-6185 GCA_964638395.1 uncultured Caldilineaceae bacterium | reverse complement strand
GTCGATGGCCTGCGAAAAATCGGCCAGGGCCGCGTCATAATCCCCGGCGGTCAGGTGGGTTTGGCCCCGTTGATTATAGCCCGCTGCCTGATGGGGCTGACGTTGGATGACCTGGCTAAAATCGGCCAACGCCGCGTCAAGGTCCCCCTGCGCTCGCTGAGCCAGGCCCCGTTCGTGATAGACATCGACCGCGTCGGGGGCCAGAGTGAGGGCCTGGCTCAAATCAGCCACGGCCTCGTCGTAATTCTCGGCCAGCCGGTGGGCCTGCCCCCGTTGGTAGTAGGCATCACCCGACCCCTCCGGCTCCAACTCGATGACCCGGCTAAAGTCGGCGATGGCCGCCGGATACGCCTCGGTCAGCAGGTGGACCTGCCCCCGGCGACGGTAATCATCCCCCCGCGCATCCTCCGGCTGGAGGTCGAGCGCCCGCGTGAAGTCGGCGATAGCGGCCGGGTAGTTCCGCAACTGCTGCTGCACCTGCCCCCGTTGCTGGTAGCTGACCACATCATCCGGCTCCAACTCGATGGCCTTGCTGAAATCGACCAGCGCCGCCAGATTGTCCTTCATGCCCAGCTGCACCAGACCCCGCCCGCGATAGCTGTCGCCGTTGGCCGGGTCGAGGGCGATGGCCTCGTTGAAATCGACCAGCGCCCGGCGATAAGCGTGCCGAGCCAGGTGGGTGAAGCCCCGCGCTTGCAGGGCAGCGGCGTTTCGGGGTTGCAGGTCGATGGCCTCGGTGAAATCGGCCAACGCCTCGTCGTAATCCTCGGCGCTACGGTGGGTCTGACCGCGCCAGTAATAATTCTCGTCGTTGGCCGGTTGGCGCTGGATGGCCTCGCCAAAATCGGCCAGGGCTTCGGCTGGCTGGCCCAGCGCCAGATGGGTGCGCCCCCGCCAGTAGTAGTTGTCCCCGTCGGCAGGGGCTAACTCGATGGCCCGGTCCAAATCGGCAGTAGCCCGGTCGTAGGCTTTCCGTTCCAGATAGGTGATCCCCCGGCCCTGATAAATGAGGGCATCGTCGGGGCTGAGGGCGAGGGCCTGGCTGAAATCGGCCAGGGCCGCCGGAATATTCTCCGCTTCCAGATAGGCCCGCCCCCGCCAGTAGAGGTTATCCCCATTTTCCGGCTGGAGGTTGATGATTTTGTCGAAATTCTCGACGGCGGCCTCGTAATGGCCCGCCTCCAGATGGATATGACCCCGCCAATAATAATTGCTGGCGTCCTCCGGCTGGAGTTCGACCGCCCGCGATAGGTTGGTCAAGGCTTGCTGAGGGTCGGTCTGGGCGTAGACTGCGCCGCTGAGGAGGAAGGCCAGGCTCCGCGCCCGCTCATCAAGCAGCGCAGCGGTGCCCAACGCGGTGAAGAAGTCGCCAAAGGCGGCCACCTCCTGGCTGGGGTCTTCGCTGTCCACGCTGAGAACCGTTTCCAGGCGGTCGGCCCAGGTGCGGATGGCCGGTTGGTCGGTCTCATCGGCCACCTGGCGCAGAATGACGTAGCTATCCCGCAGAGCAATCCGTTTCCGCTCCTGTTGGGCCAGGGCGATGTCGCTCCACAGGTTGTTCAGGAGCGAGTCGAACAACTCGGTCAGATTGTCGGCAGGGTCTTGGGACAGGCGGTGGTAGAGCCGCTGATTTTCATAATGTCGCCAGACCTCGTTTTCGTAGCGCAGCTCCTCCGGCAGCTCGAGGGCCTCGGCCTGCGTTTCGTAATAGTCGGCCAGGGTGTCGTGCGCCTCGGCATAAGCTCGCGGCGACTGGGCGCGGAAATGGCGCAGCATCGCCGTGCGGATGATGTCGTGGTAGGCGTAGGTTGGGGCCACCCCCTCAACCTCCACAAACCGCGCCTCGGCCAGCCAGGTCATCGCTTCGGTAGTGGCTTCGTCGCCGAGCAACAGGGAGAGCAGGGCCGGGGTGAAGCGGTGGGGGACGGCGGCGGCTTGGGCGGCGTCCCGCTGTTCCGCTGTAGCGGCTTGCAGGAAACGCTCGACCGCCGTGCCCGACCCCGGCCCGATGCCGCCCGGCGCGGAGGTCAGGAAGGCCAGCCAGACGGGCAGCCCGCCCGATAGCTGGATTAAATCGTTAGCCTGGTCGTCGTCGATGATGCCGGCGTGTTCCAAATATTCGAGGGCGTCATCCTCATCAAATTCACGCAGCTTGGCCTGACGCAGGGCTTTGCGGAAACGGCTCCAACTGTCCGCCAGCGGCTCCCGTCCGGCGATGATGAAGAAGATGCGGCTGCTGAAATCGCCAAATTTACCCGACAGCAGGTCGATGAACCACTCATCGAGGTGGGGGGCGGTCTGTTCGTAGCTGTCGAAGAAGAGGATGACCCGCTGCTGTTCAGCGTGGCGGTTCAAATCTTGCAGGAAGTGGCCGGTCAGGTCGGCGTCCGTGTCCAGCAGCAGCGTTTGGTCGGCGTCGTCGTCGAAGTTCTCCCGGACGTAAGCGGCCATCGCGCTGTCCTGGTCGCTGACCAGATCGGCCACCTCGGAGCGCACCTGGCGATCCACGGCCTCTCTGTTCTGCGGGGCACGGCGCAGGCTGCGGGTGCTGAGGCGGGTGGCGCTGCGTAGGGCAAAATCGAGGATGTCCTGCGGAGCCTGGGGGTCGGCCTCGATCTGCGTCCGCAGCGCCCGATACCGCTCGTAGCGGGCGGTGAAGCTGTCGAAGTCGTGACCGGCGGCCTCGAATTGACGGGCGAAGTGGGCCAGCATTGTCGGCACGCTGCTCTGGGCCTCCTTCGTCTGGGCCGTCAGCACGGCGTGGTCCTCGGCGATGTAAAGGAACTGCTCCAACAGCGCCGTCTTGCCCACGCCCGGCGGCCCGGACACAGCCATAATCAGGAAGGGCGGCTGTTTGGTAATCAGCGCCTTCTCGAAGCGAACGACATGTTCGCCCCGCCCGATAAATATTTCGGTGGAAAAATCTTCTAAAAAATCTTGGAAGGAGGGGGTGTCGGCCATGGTCTTACCCTCTTTGGTTTTGGTTGGTTGTCAGTGGTCAGTGGTCAGTGGTTTTTGGTCAGTGGCGACTGACAAGTGACCACTGACAACGGACCACTGACAAAGCACAATGGACAACGGACGATTTAACATTATGTACAGTATAACATATTCGGGGTTGATGTGAAAGTGGGGTAGATGGTGACTTAGGAACGTTTTATTTCAATCCGGCGATGACTTTTCTCCGTCGTCCGCCGGGCGATGAAGTCGCCGGGCTA
>CAZWZZ010000389.1:0-2867 GCA_964638395.1 uncultured Caldilineaceae bacterium | reverse complement strand
TTTTTGAAGCCCGGTTTAGCGGGCGCTGTTTACTAGCCCGGATCATTTATGTCCGGGCGAGGGGCGGGGGTTTTGAGAACCTCCTTGGGCACAGAACCCTATCTTCCCCCGTCGTCCACCCGGCGATGAACTCGCCGGGCTATCAAACAGCACCTCATCAATGAGGTTTTGTGAAGCCCGGTTTAGCGGGCGCTGTTCGGTAGCCCGGATCATTGATGTCCGGGCGGGGGGCGGGGTGTTTAAGCGCCTCGTTGGGCAAAGAACCCTACAATCCCTCAAATTCCCGCCGCCATTCATCATCTTCAATTTCGTAAAATACGGCTTTTTCTCGAATGAGTTTCGGCATCCCATCCGTCGTTCGCTCTAAAATCGGGATCGTCGTGCCCTGTGCGTGATGCTCTTTTTGTCGTTTGACATAGGCGACGTAATTTGGCAATCGTTTCGCATCGAAAGAAAACACGCCGTATTCCTCCTGCCAGAAGAAGGGCTGCTCCCCAAGCCCTGATTTGTTGAATTTGGTAGAGGCCACCCCTTTGATCTGGCCGATAAATTTAGCCACGGCAATTTTGGCCGGAATGGAGGCCACTACGTGGACGTGATCTTCGACCCCGTTTACAGCAAAGACTGTGGCCCCCAGCCCAGTAGCTTTCGTCCGTAGAAAATCGTGAATAACCGGCTCGACTTTTGGTGTCAATAGAGGATGACGGTTTTTGGTTCCCCAGACCAAATGGTAGAATAGTTGGCAAAATGGCACGCTGTGTTACCTCCTGAGTTATTGTTTGCCTCCCCAAATGGCGAACTTCCCAAGCGATAAACCTCTCCAAACCTCTCCAATGAAAAATTTATTCCAAACCGGATTGATCCGGTGCTGTTTAATAGCCCGGAAAATTCATTTCCGGGCGATCGTCGGGCGTCCGAAGGGGCCGGTGGGCAACCAAGCCTGTCTTCCCCCATCGTCCGCCCGGCGCTGAAGTCGCCGGGCTATCAAACAGCGCTCCATCAATGGAGCTTGCCCCAAACCGGATTGATCCGGTGCTGTTCTCGATCTGTGAACTCACATCATTTTTAGCGCATCCATTATACCACAGATGCGCCGAACAAGAAGCATAGGTTTATGGGGTAAGCGGGACAGGCGTCCCTGTCGATCAATTTGGGAAATCCGGGAAAGAAGGAGTATAATACGGCTCCTGTTATAATTTATCAAGGAGATATGCAATGGATAAACAAAAGCTGATTGACAATCTGAACGAAGATTTGGCCGGTGAATTGAGCGCCATCATTCAATACATTACCTACGCGGCCAAAGCGACCGGTCCCTACCGGCCGCAGTTGGTTCAATTTTTCCTGGAGGAAGTGGCCGATGAGCAGATGCATGCCCAATATCTGGCCAACAAAATCGTGGCGCTCGGCGGGGAGCCGACGACGACCCCCCGGGCCGTCCCGACAGCGGAGACTAACCAGGAGATGTTGGAAGCCATTCTGGCTGCTGAAAAACAGGCCACCAAAGATTATACCACGCGGGCTGAAGAGGCAGATGCTTTTGGGGACAAAGGGTTGGCCGTCCAGCTTGAGGATATGGTTCGGGATGAAAGTGGCCATTCTGAGGAGACGGCCCGCATTTTGAGGGATTGGCCACTGTAGCAGCAGTAAATTTTGACGAGTGGCAACCTCATGACGAACAGACGGCAACAAACCGGTCGCCGGGGGGAAGAGTTGGCCGCCGCCCATCTGCGGCACAAGGGATACACCTTGCTTGAGCGGAACTGGCGCTGCCCGACCGGGGAGGTGGACATCATCGCTCAGGATCAAGAGACCCTCGTCTTTGTCGAGGTTCGCACCCGCCGGGGTCGGCGCTTTGGTCCCGCCGAAGCCAGTATCACCCCGGCCAAGCAAACCAGGCTGATCGACCTGGCCCACAGCTACCTCAAAACCATCGACACACCCGAACCTGCCTGGCGCATCGACGTTATCGCTGTTCAGTTGGCAGCGGGGTCTCCCCGGATCAACCATATCGAAAACGCCGTCGGCTGGTGAGGTTGCCCCCGCAGCGGGGGGATTGAGGGGGCTGCGTGAGTCCCAAAAATGATAGTTTCATACGAGGAGAAACGAACGATGACAACAGCAACCGAGCTACTCGACCAAGTAGCCGAACGATTTATCGAACTGGATACAGCAGGGCAGCCGATGGCCCCCGTAGCCGACATTGCGCCGACGGTCAGCCAGGAGGAAGCCTACCAGATTCAGCGGCTCATCATTGAGAAATTGGTGGCCCGGGGGGAGACGGTGGTTGGCAAAAAGACCGGGGTGATGACCGCCGGGGCGCAGGAGTCGATGGGTTTGACTGAACCGGCCTATGGCCATCTCCTGCAAAGCCACGCGGTGGCCGATGGCAGCACGGTAGCCGCCTCAGATTTCATCCGCCCGGTGTTGGAGTGTGAAGTCACCTTTCGGATGAGCCAGCCGTTACAAGGCCCCGGCGTCACGGCCAAAGCGGTTCTGGCTGCCACGGAGTCGGTCGTTGCCTCGTTTGAGTTGGTCGATTTTCGTAGCCAGACGCTCAAGCCGACGATGGCCGAGGTGCTGGGCTACAACGTTTTTGCCAAAGGGTTTGTGTTGGGGCAGACGCCACTGGCCCCTTCCAAGATTGATTTACCGAGTATGGTCGTGGTTCTCAAGAAAAATGGGGAGGAAGTGGCCCGGGGCAACAGCGAAGCGGTCATGGGGGACTCGGCGGCGGCGGTGGCCTGGCTGGTCAACAAGATGGCCGACCATAATCTGTCGCTAAAAGCGGGCGAGTTGGTGCTATCCGGGACGCTGACCCCGCCCCAGCCGGTGCAGGCCGGCGATCATTTCGAGGCGGAGTTCAG
>CAZWZZ010000388.1:0-6198 GCA_964638395.1 uncultured Caldilineaceae bacterium | reverse complement strand
GTTGGATCAGCCGCACCCCTCGATACGCGCTCCACGCCGTTCCGCGCTACTCGGGATGCTATAATCGCTTAACTTAATGGCATTGATGGAAGGGTAGGCAGAATCCAATCTTCCACCTTTCCAATTTTCCAAACTGCTAACAAACCTATGACCGAACCCAAATTCAATCCCCGTCCATTCCAACAAACAATCATCGAGACCCTGCTCAATGCCGCCGGGCCGCTGCGGATGGGGGTGTCAGCCGTGCCCGGCAGCGGCAAGACCCACATTCTCTCCTACCTGGCTTCGGAATTGATCCGCCGCGTCGCGGATGACCAGGAGGTGTTGATTGTGACCCTGGTCAACGCGGCGGTGGATAATTTTCGGCGGCGGGTGGATGGCTTCGTCCGGGCTGAGGGGCTGCTACCCGGCTTCAATTATCGGGTCTGCACCCTCCACTCGCTGGCCCACGAAATCGTCCGCCAGCGCCCCTCGCTGGTCGGCCTGAGCAACGATTTTACGATTGTTGATGAGCGAACGGCCTACTTCATTCTGCAAGAGGTGGTCGATGTCTGGCTGGGGGCCAACGTCGAGTTACTCCAAGAGTATCTCCAGCCGGAGGCCCACGTCGAGCGGCTGCTGCGTAAACAGTTGCCGGACATCACCCTGACCATCGCCCAAAATTTCATCAAGCGGGCCAAAGATCGCCGCCTGACGCCCCAACAGTTGGCGGAGGCTTACGACCGGCAGGGCGAGGCGCTGCCCCTGGCCCGGCTGGGCATCGACATTTACCGGGATTACCAGAACCGGCTGGCCCGCACCGGCGTCGATTTCGATGATCTCATCCGTCTGGCCGCCCAGGCTATCGACCTGGACTCCGATTTTCAGCAGCGGCTTCAGCTGCGGTGGCCCTACATTTTGGAGGATGAAGCCCAGGACAGCAGCCTGCTCCAGGAGCAAATCCTGGACACGCTGGCCGGGACGCAGGGAACCTGGATTCGGGTGGGCGACCCCAACCAGGCCATCTACGAGACCTTCACCACCGCCGCCCCGGAAAATCTGCGCCGCTTTTTAGATCGGGAGAATGTCATCCGCCTGCCGATGCCGGAGTCGGGCCGCTCGTCACCGAGCATTATGGCCCTGGCCAACCAACTCATCGACTGGACGATGAACGAGCATCCCCAGCCGGGCGTGCGCTCGGCCCTCGGCCCGCCGCCTATCGAGCCGACCCCGCCCGGCGACCCCCAACCCAACCCTCCAGATCGCCCGGAGGAGATCTATTTTTATGACAAAAAATTTCAGCCGCAGCAGGAAATCCAGACGATTTCTCGCTCGGTCAAACGCTGGCTGGAGAAAAATCCGACCCGGACGGTAGCCATCCTCGATGCCCGCAACAAGCGGGGCGTGGACATCGCCAATATGTTGCGCCGGGCCAACGTGCCCTATATCGAATTGTTAAACAGCACCGCTGCCACCCGCAGCACCGCCGGGGTGTTGAGCAACATCCTCAAATATCTGGCTCGGCCCGCAGAGGCCCGGCAGTTGGCCACCCTGTTCCACGTCTGGCAGCGGCATCAGTGGGATTTGGAGGATTTGCAGCCTATTTTTGAGTGGATTGAGAAGGCTCTGCACGATTGCCCCCGCGTCGAGGATTATGTCTGGCCCCGGCCCGGTCAGGATTGGCTGGATAACCAGGCCGAGGTGGTGTTGCCGGACGGGATCATCAGCCGCCCGGCGGAGAATAATGAGGGGGTCGGGGAGGATGACGAGATTGGTGAGGACGAAACGATCTCCGCCGCCGATTTGATCCGGGGCTACCTGGCCGAGTTTCGGGTTCTGGTGCAACGCTGGCAGAACGCGGCTGTTTTGCCCATCGACCAACTGATTTTGCTGCTGGCCCAGGATTTGTTCGACAGCCCGGCGGAGTTGGCTCTGGCCCACAAATTTGCCGTGGTCTTGCGCCAGACGGCGGCGGACAACCCCGGCTACCGGCTGCCGGAGTTTGTCGAGGCCCTGGCCGAGATCGCCCGCAACCAGCGCCGCTTTCTGGGCTTCGACGAGGATGCCGTCGGCTTCGAGCCGCCGCCGGGCAAAGTGACCGTCTCCACGATGCACCGGGCCAAGGGGCTGGAGTGGGATCGGGTCTATTTGATGGGTCTGAACAATTACAGCTTCCCCTCCGGCGAGCCGCAGGATAGCTACTTCTCCGAAAAATGGTTCGTCCGAGATTCGCTCAATCTGGAGGCGGAGGTGTTGGCCCAACTGGATGCCTTGCTGACCCGGAGCGACTACATCGAAGGCGTGGCTACCGAGCAGGCCCGCCTCGACCTGGTCAAGGAGCGGCTGCGCCTCTTCTTCGTGGGCATCACCCGGGCCAAGCAGGAGTTGGTCGTCACCTGGAACCGGGGCCAGCAGTTTGCCACCAAGCCGGATAACCAACCGGCCATCCCCTTCGTGGCGTTGCAGGTGTGGTGGGCGGAGCGGAAAGAGTTGGCGACGTAAACCGGCTTAGTTTTGAATCAACCGTTTCTATCTACTATCTACTTCTCCCGCCGCCGCCAGAACCAGAGTAACCCGCCGAGGAGGGCCAGCGCCGTGATGATCCCGGCCACAAGCCACACCTTTTCATTGACGACGCCGGTCTCCTCCGAGGGTTCCGGCAGAGCGGGGGCCTCTTCGGCCAGGGCAGCCACCCGCTGCTGCAAGGCGTTGGCGATGCGGGCCGGGGTCGTCTCGCCCGCCCCTTCTTCGGCCAATTGGTGGGACTCCACGGGCGGGCCAAAGGTGACGCTGACCGGCTTGGGTTTGAAAATCATCGAGTCGACCGGCATCGCTGCCCGCGTGCCCCGGATGTAGACCGGCACGACCAACGCGGGTGCTTTTTCCAGCATCACACCGATGCCCTCCAAAAAGGGCAGCATCTCATCGGAGCGGGAAATCCGCCCCTCCGGGAACCAGACCAGATTTTGGCCCCGCTTGATGGCGGCCATGCCCAGAGCCAGGTTTTGGATACCCGTCCCCTTGCCGGAGCGCTCGATGGGCAGGATGCCGTTCATCCGGCTGACGAGCCGCATAAAGGGGTTGGCCAGCATAATATCGGTGGCCCCGGCCCAATGGGTCCGGCGCATCTGCTCGGTGGTCAGGGCCGAGCCGACGGTCGGGGCGTCCAGCATACTGCTGTGGTTGGGCGTCAGCACAAAGTTGCCGCTGTCGGGCAAATTCTCCAGACCATACACCGTGCGCCGGAAGTAGAGCCGCACCAGCAGTTGAAAAACGGGGAAGAGCAACTTGAAGAGCCATTCCAGAATGGCCGGCGGCGGGGTCAACCACTGCTTTTGCTCCTCGCTCAACAACGCCTCCGGGTCGTCGATTTCCCGCAGGGAGACGCTCTCGCTTTCCTCAGCGGCAACCACCTCTTCCAACAAATCCCGAACGGTGTTGACCCGGCCCACAGCCTCATCACTCAATTCGATGCCAGTCCGCTCGCTGATGCTTAAGGTCAGCGTCAACCACTCCAGCGAGTCCACGCCCAGGTCCAGTTGGGGGCTGGTATCAGGCGTCAGGGCCTTATCCGCATACCGCTCGGCCAGCCATTCCCACACCTCCCGCGCCGCCGCATCCTCCAAGAGGGTCTGGTCCTTCTCACTCATATCGGCGATGGCGATGGGGCTGGGCCGCTGCGACTCGTCCGGGGCGAGACCCTGTTTGAGGCGATGGTACTGGTCCGGCAAAATATGGCGGCGGATTTTGCCCAGGTTGGTCCGCTCCAGCGGCTCCTGGCTGATGACATAGTCGCTGATGCGCTGGTAAGGGGGCACTTTCTGCACCTGCTCACTGACCGCCGCCCGGATGGCCTGCTCGACATTGCCGTTGTAGGTCCGGTTGACCGCGTCCAGGTCCGGCACGATGACAGCGACCAGTTGGTTGTCTTCATACAGAATGGCAATCTCCCGGATGACCTCATGCTCTTCGTAGAGTTCCTCCAACGAGTCGGGCTGAATCTTCTTGCCCCCCTCCAGCACAATCAAGGTCGAGGCCCGGCCACTAATATAGAGGTAGCCATCCTCATCGAAATAGCCCAGATCACCGGTACGGAACCAGCCCTCTTCATTAAAAGATTGGGCCGTCTCCTCCGGGCGGTTGCGATAGCCGTCGAAAACGCTGACGCCTCGGGCCAAAATTTCTCCCTCGGTCGGCCCCTCGCCAGTCTCATTCATGGCCGGCACATCCTCCTCGGAGGGCACACTCGGTTCGATACGCAGGTCGATGCCGGACAGGGCCGGCCCCACGCTGCCCAATTTGGGCCGCTCCGAGCGGAGCAGGTTCATCGTCAACATCGGCGAAGTTTCGGTCAGGCCGTAGCCGATGCCCACCTCCCAGCCGAAGCCGACCAGCTTCCAGCCCAGCGCCGGGTCGAGCGCCGAGCCGCCGGAGGTCAGCAAACGTACCTTCGGTCCGGCCACCGTCCGCAGCGGGCGAAAGAGCCGCTCCCCGACGTTGATCCCAAAGCGGCGGCGCATAGCGATACTCGTTTTGAGGGCGGCCTGAAAGGCGGCGGCCACCACCTTGCCCCGCTCCGCGATGCGGCTCTCGATGCCGTTGAAGACGGCCCGGTAGACGCGGGGCACGCCGACGATGATCGTCACCTCCCCCTCTTTCAGGGCGCGGATCACTTGCGGCCCGGTTAGCGATTGGGGGATGATGATGGGCAGGCCAAAGGCCAACGGAACCAGCGTGCCGATGGTGAAGGGGTAGACGTGGTACATCGGCAGCGGCAGCAAGACCCGATCTTCCGGGATTAGCAGATCGACGGCGTCGATAGCTTTGATCTGGAAGACCAAGTTATGGTGGGTCAGGGGTACGCCTTTGGGGATGCCGGTCGTGCCGGAGGTGTAAAAGAGGGCGGCGAAATCATCCGGCTTGACCGTCGGCAGGGGCGTTTCCGCGTCGCTCAACAGCGCCCGCCAGCCCCGCTCATCCTCCGCTTCCACATCGAACAGAATAGGCCGCACCTCGTTGTCGAGATCAAGCTGCCCCAGGCGGTTGAGGTAGTTGGTCGTGGTGAAGATAAAGCGGGCCTCGCTGTCTTGTAGCACCTTTTCCAGGGTGTCGGTCGTCATCTGGTAATCGAGCGGCGAGACGGCGGCCCCGGCCCGCAAAATGGCCAGGGCGGCGATGACCCACTCCGGGCGGCTACTGGCCAGGATGGGCACAACCATCCCCGGCTGTAGCCCGGCCTGGGCCAGCCCGCTGGCTAATTTCTCGGCGGCCTCGGCCACCTCCGCACACGTCCAGCGGGCGATGTCCTCCCGCTCCATCTGGAGAAAACATTCTTTGTGGCCAAAATCGCGCAAACGGGGTAAAAGGGCTTGAAGGGTTTTTAGATCGTCCATCAACATTCCTTTCAGAAATTTTTTAGGAGTTACGCGGTTCGCAGCCCGAGTAGCCTTGAAAAGGCGTATCAAGGCCGCGTCCTGAGCCTGTCGAAGGGGGTGCAGCCGCTCCAAACGACACCCTTCGATACGGCTACCGCCTACTCAGGATGCGTTTGTCGCTCAACGGCGTAACTCCTATTTTTTTTCCTTGTCATCACGTTTTTTCTGGCAGTGGGCAAGGACGGCCCAATTATACCTCAAAACCCGATGCTCGATAAACCGGCTGGGTCGCTATGCCGCCACCCTTTTGCCCAAACCCCTCCTTTCCCCTACAATAAAAGGCCGCCGCTGTCGTGAATGAACAGCGGCGGCCTTGAGAGCGATAGCCAGTAGAGCGCAATCGCATCCTGAGTAAACCGAGGAACGAGGTTGTATCGAAGGGTGTTGCGCTCTACCTCCTGATTGCCCGAACGGATTAGCGCTTGGACGGCGGCATCTTCGTATGGGCAATCAGGCTATCGACATCGCGGCGTAGCTTGAGCAGAGACTCTTTCAACGGCTCAAACTGCTTGCCGAGGGGCAGCAGACTGTTATTTAACCTTTGTCAAATCGTAATTTTTTTATGGAAAAGTTTGGGGAGAAATTAAGAACATTACGGGAGGAAAGAAAGTTGACTACCCGACAACTAGGCGAAATGTTGGGCGTCTCCCATAGTTATGTTATTAAGATGGAGAAAGGGAAAAAAATTCCCAACGCCGAGATGATTCTCAAGATTGCCGATCTGTTCGAGGTTTGCATTGATCGCCTGATGCGGGACAACTTGGAATTGACCGAGGAATAGAGC
>CAZWZZ010000387.1:0-6215 GCA_964638395.1 uncultured Caldilineaceae bacterium | reverse complement strand
GCCCCGAGCTATTCAGGCCGACTTGGTTCATCCCAAAGCTTATGGTCTTCACGGGCGTAATAGTTCAACCTATAAGCTGCTCAATGAGTTAGATCCATCTGTGCGTGACTACGACGCCCCGGATATTATCCGTAGCTCTATTATTCCATTATTTAGAAGCAACCGTTTTGAGCGATTAAAGATTGAGGAACGAGCCGAGATATATCGCTACCTTTTTGATTATTGGAAACCCGGGCGTAAGGGGGGCGACCCTGACGTTGAACGTCTCAAAGGAGAGATCCAGGTTCCGGCTCGACCTATAACGAACCGTCGTCGTGATGAGTGGCGTTCCGTAACTGAAGTTTATTTGTCAAGCGTTTGGAGCGGTGATGATCGTTTAGAAAAACTTTACGACGGTTTTGACAAGATTGTCTTTCTTTATGAGATTCGTGGTCTCGAACTCCGGGCGGATGAGTATAAAGAATGGGGCGAATTTTGGAAATGGCTTGGCGCAAATGACATGCCCAGAATTCTTAAGAACGAGGTAGAAATTTCAAATCGGGACTCCGAGCGGTGGAATAGCATTCGAACCACCCACCCGCACGCCGGAACAGCATTATGGGTAGATTATTTGAATCTGGTTGAGACTAAATACGGTCCTTGTGAGAAGCATGGGACTGACTACAGGCGACTGCGTTGTTCAATCACCTTGGAAGGGTTTGCCGAACTGGTTGAAAGCAAAGACTGGTGGCGTCTCGACTTACTGTTCGAACTGTTGGCTAAAAATTGGCCTCGTATCAGACGTAATGTCTATAAAGCTCAAATTTATTGTTATCGAAGTGATTGTCCAAAATATACTCGATCAAAAAATATTTCCTCATTTTTTGATTATTTATTACGCAATGTCGAGTGGATTCCTACCCGAACAGAGGTGGATGGAAAACCAAATTATGAGCTCCGTGAACCCAGTCATTGTTGGTTCGTATCGCATTCCGAAAGACCGATCATTCGTAGCCTAATCCCCACACCGCTAACTACCTTGGATCAGAATGAACATTGGCACTTCTACCGGGCTATTGGGATGCGTTCTATTGATGAAGCCCTCTTGGATGATTGGGTTGACCTACTTCGGCATTTGTCGGAGCATTATCCTGATCCTGACATTGCCGTGTCCTCCGGTCGTCGCAAAGAGCCAGGCGCACTCAGCACATTCTCCAGATGGGTTATTGGCCGGATCAATAATTTGTTAAATCAAAGAGAATACACGACCGACCCCTTGTCAAGCCGGTTTCCAATGATTGCCTGGGAAAATGGCCAACTAAGATATACGAACCCGGAAGAACCGGTCTTCTTTGCCGATGACAATTATCACGCCCCACACTGGCGAGAGCATCTGCCTTTCGCGCCTCTGGACGACAACTGGAAAGAGGCGGCCCGTTACCTGGGCCTCAAATTCATCTCGAAACATGTAGAAGAGAGCTGCACTCCGGGCAATAAACTTGAGGAGGAGAGTAGTCGTTTGGAAGATCGCTTTAAAAGAGCGCGTCCCTATCTCTTGGCTATTGTTAATAGCCAACGCCCCTCTGCCACGCAGGATGTCGCCCGTTACCTTTTAAATTTACAAATCGAGGTTGTGGATAATTTGGTGGTTCACCGCGCTCTCACCATTCCGCCGGAAAAAGTCATCCCGGCTCCGGAGGCTGCCGTCTATCTCAAAGAAGAACGTCAAAAACGAGTTGGATCAGCCGGACAAGCCCCACGGGGTGGCGTCTTATACGTCCGTCAAGGGTTTGAAGAAAATTACGACAGGCTAGCCAGTCCAATCGCCGAGTATATCGACATTCCCGGATTAGCCGATGCCTTTGTGGTTCTATTAGATCGTGGGGGTAAAGAGGGCCGGTTGCGTTTTTTGGCAACCAGAAAGCTAAATGAGGAGGATGTTCAAGAGATGCGGCGACTCCTGGGAGATGTTGATGTTCTCGACGAACCGGAAGAACCCGAACAGCCCGATGACACGAAACTGACACAACACCTCATAAATCAGCTCCCTCGAGTCATCATTGAGGAACCTCCAACACAACAACCGCCATCCCCGACGCTAAAACCACCTCCCAAGCCAAATCCCGTACAAACGTTACCTGAATTTCCTGAGTTTACGCTGGATCAGGTCAAGGTAACTACTGTAGAGACTCCCAATGGTGTAGCCCCTAAATCCCCAAATAACAGACGAGGTGGCGGTGGTGGCGGGACCGTGGACTGGGATCGTAATCAAAAATTGCTTGATACTTATGGTAAACGTGGGGAACGATTGGTCAAACAGTTGGAACTTGATCGCCTGCGTCAGGATTGTGATATAGATAACCCAGAAGAAAATGTCAGATGGCTGCGGGAAGAAGGGAATAATACCGCAGACCACGATATAGAGTCGAAAGATTATATCAATGGCGAGTTGGTGGATATTTATATTGAGGTCAAAGCCACCCCAGGCAATGAATTCAGGTTTCCGATGTCTAAAGAGGAACTTGCCTGCGCTCATCGTTACAAAAAGCGGCATCGGCTTTACAGAGTTATCAACGTTGCTTCCGCAACACCGCAAGTTTTCATTTTTGAAGATCTCTACAAATTATGGGATGCAGGGCAAGCCATTATCGAACTGAAAGATACGTATGTCACCCTGGCAGATCCCAGAAAAACGCACCACTGATAGCGATGCGTTTTTTCTCGTTCAAACTTCCCCCATTATACCCAACCCCACCAAAACGGCTACCCCTTTAAGCTCATTGGAGGTAGCCGAAAATTGGACTTTTTTATACATTTATGCTACGGTTACAATTAATTGTGGACTTAGGCTGATGGGTCTGGTAGTGCAAGGTTCAATTCCTTGGGCAATTTTTGTCCTCTTTGTATTTGTGCATCTTGTGTTAACACATTTAATCACGAAGTGGTTCAAACAGGAGGTGTATATGGAACTAAAAAAATGTTTCAACCTGTTCCTAATCTCTCTTTTGGAAACAATCTGGACACTTGAGGCCAACGTTGTTGCAGCAGCCCTACCAGCCTAAGTCCACAATTTTAAACCACTCCTCATAACTAGCCCAACTCAACCTCTTTACTCATATCCTCCAAATAAAACAAACTCAATTCCGGCTTCAAGGGCCGCTTCAGCCACAGCGGGCGGCGTAGACCGTGGGGACCGGGCGCGGGACGGGTCTTGGCCAGCCACGCCCGGTAGACAGCCATCGACTTGTTGGTATCGACCTTGATGTCGCCGTTGCGGTCGGTCGGCCCGGCCTTGGTCACGTTGATCGCCTTCTGATGCCAGCAATGCATGCCGCTGATCGGGTCGGGATGGACGGCGTGGGTGATGTTTTGGTGGACGCCGACATCCTCCCACCAGATGCGCGAGGTGTCCGGGTCGGACGACTCGTAGGCCCGTGCGCCGTGCAGGTGGCGCAGGGAGAAGTGGCCATCGCTCGTCTCATCCATCTCCACCAGGGCCGAGGAGATGGGATTGACGCCGCCGTTCTCCTGCAACCGCCAGCGGCCCAGATGGTGGCTCATCGCAATCACCCCCGGCTTGATGCCCTCCGTGACCCACACTTTGGCCACAAAATAGCCAATCTCCGTCTCCACCTTAATCAACTCGTCGCTCTTGACCCCGATGCGCCGGGCATCGACCGGACTGAGCCAGACCGGGTTGCGGTGGCTGATCTCATACAGCCATTTGGCGTTGGCCGAGCGGGTGTGGATCAGCGTCGGCAGGCGGAAGGTGGGCAGCAGCAGCATCTCCCCCTGGGCCGGGTCGATGTGGTCGGGGTGGACGTGGCTCTTGAGGTAGTGGGGCAGGGTATATTCGTTGCCCGTCCAGCCCCACTCCGCCAGCGTCGGCTGGTAAAACTCCAGCTTGCGGCTCACTGTGCCAAAGCCCACCTTCGGCAGCCCATCGATCATCACCCCGACCGCCTGCCCCTCCTTCAAAATTCGTCCGGCCTCATCCACTTCATACCCTTCCGGCAACTCAAACTGCCCATCCATTGCCTCAACCTGCTGACGACCATTACTCCCCTGCTCCCCTGCGCCTCCGCTCCTCTGCTCCTCCGCTTCACCGCTGCCCGCCGCCCTTCGATACGCTTCGCTACTCAGGACGCGGCCCTCTGCTCCCTTGCTCCTCCGCCCCTCTGCGCCTCCGCTCCTCTGCTCCTCCGCTCCAAACAACAGCTTCTCATACGGCGCATAATTCTCCTTCGTCACCTCAAAGGAGCCATAGGTCCGCATATAGGCCAGCGGCGACAGGCCCGCTTTGGCGGCGGCTTCTGGCAGGCCGGGCACGCTGTTCTCAAAAATCCATTGGTAATATTCGTCGATGGTGATGCACTCGCCGGGGCGGTAGGGGCTTTCAAAATGTTGGCGGATGCCTAGCGAACCGTCAGGATCGATGCGCCAGGAGAGTTGCAGCCAAAATTCATCCTCCTCCCACACCTGGCCGGGATTGGCCTCGTAGGTGAACTCAACCGGCTGCCCGGCCCGCTCCAGAGCCACCCGGCGCACCGGCTGCCGGAAGGCGATCCATTGCCCGGCGTGGGTTTCCTGGCTCATCAAATCGTGCCGCTCCCCGGCGTGGCCCATCGGCAGGACGTAATCGGCATACCAGGCCGACTCGTTCCAGGTCGGGGTCAGGGCGATGTGGTTGCGGATCAGGCTTTCGTCCCGCAGCGCCTTGAGCCAGATAAAGCCGTCCGGGTTGATCCAGAGCGGGTTGTAGACGCGGGTGAAGTAGACATCCAACTGCCCTCGCCCTTCCAGCAGAAAGTGGGGCAGCAGGAAGCTGAGCTCATAATGGGCCAAGGGCCACTCGTTGGGCAGGAGGAGTTCGTTCCACTTCTTCTGCGGGGGCGGCACATCGAACGGTTTCGGCACAAATTTGTTCCAGGAATTGGCGCTGGTGCCGCCCGGCGTGCCGACCGAGCCGGTCAGCACGTTCAGGAAAAAGAGCGTCCGGGAGACCTGCCAGCCGCCCAGATTGCCGCTGGCCGCGCTGCGCCAGACGTGGGCCGCCAGCCGCCCCTGACAATTAGCCACCGCCTTAGCTGCCGCTGCGATGGTTTCGGCGGCGACGCTGCTCTCCTGGGCGGCAAAGTCGAAGGTGAATTCGGCGTACAACTCCTTCAAAGCACGGTCGAAATTCTCAAAGGTGACCGCCCAATCGGGTCGCTCGGCCCGGAGATAGTCGGCCCAATTAACCCAGCGCCGCACAAACTCCCGGTCATACAGATCGTTCTGAATGAGATAATTGGCGATAGCCAGCAAGACCGCCGCCTCGGAGCCGGGCCAGGTGGGTAGCCAATGGTGGGCGTGGGAGGCGGTGTTGCTCAGGCGGGGGTCGAGGACGATCAGCCTGGCCCCGTCCATTTTGCCCTCGATGATGCGCTGGGCGTGGGGGTTGAAGTAGTGGCCCGTTTCCAGATGGCTACTGACTAACAGAATGACGCGGGCGTTGGCATAATCGGGCGAGGGCCGGTCGAAGCCGCCCCAGAAAGCGTAGCCCGCCCGCGCCCCGGAGGAGCAGATGTTGGTGTGGCTGTTGTGACCATCGACGCCCCAGGCTTGCAGCACCCGGTTGGGGTAGCCGTCGTGACCGGGCCGCCCGACGTGGTACATGACCTCGTTGTGGCGATCCTCGATGATAGCCTGCCGAATCTTGGCCGCCAGATCATCTAACACTTCCTCCCACTCGACCCGCTTCCATTGCCCTTCCCCCCGTTTCCCGACCCGCTTGAGAGGGTAGAGGATGCGCTCCGGGTCGTAGATTTGATTTTTGGTGGCCGGCCCTTTGGCGCAGTTCCGGCCCCGGCTGCCGGGATGGAGTGGGTTGCCCTCGAACTTCTGAATCTCGAAGTTCTCTTTATCAATGTAAGCCAGCAGCCCACAGGCGCTCTCGCAGTTGAAGCAGACCGTCGGCACCAGCGTATACCGCCGGGCCACCTTCCGCGGCCACGCTTTGGGATCATACTCGACCCAATCGGCCCACTTCTCCACCGGCGGGTAGTTCGTCAGCCCATCCAGCAGCGGCAACGGCTCCGGGGTGGGCTGGCCGTTGCCTGCGCCCACCGTCGGGCTGACCGTCGCCTGCATTGGCGCGGGCGGCGTTGGTTGGCCTGCGGCGGCCAGAGCTGGGTTGGGTGGGGTGGTCAGTTTGGCCACTGAGTCGAGAAAACGGCGTAATGAGTCCTTCATAA
>CAZWZZ010000386.1:0-6222 GCA_964638395.1 uncultured Caldilineaceae bacterium | reverse complement strand
CCCTCGAATTGAGATTTTTGCCCAAGCCGTTTACAATACCGTCAACAAATCGAACGTAAGTGAGGAGAACCTGTTATGAACCGCTCACGCGCCGCTGGCATGGGCCAGGGGTTTAATTTTGGAGTCGGCATGATCGCCGCCATCGTGGTGGTCATCTTGCTGGCGATTGGCTGTATCTGCGCTTTCTGTGTGGTCACGGTCAGTGCAGTGGCCATCGTCAGTAGCGACGAAACCCGTCCGACGGCCCGCACCGACCGGAACTCGAGCCGTTTTGAACCGGCGGGGTCTGCCGGAGAGCGCAACCAGCCCGGCGGTGGCGGCTCCGCCCCCGTGGCCGGGATTGGCCAGGATGTGCTGGCCGGGGATGTCCGCTGGACGGTGCTGGATGCCCAAGATATGGGCAACACCCTGCAAAGCAACAATGATCTGATCGACCCGATGACGACCGGTGGGCGCTTTGTCCGCGTTCGTTTCGAGATCGAAAATCGCAGCAGCGAAGCCCGGACCTTTACCGGGGTCAGCCTGGTCGATGCTCAGGGCCGCACCTTTGAGGATTCGACCGAGACGCTGATTGGCTTTGTGGATAATGAGGAGCGTTGTATCTTTGAGCAGTTGAACCCCAACGTCCCCCGCATCTGTACCACCATTTTCGAGGTGCCGGCTGATGCCGCCGGTCTCCAGGTCAAGGTGACGAACCTGGCCCTCTTTGGGGCCGAAGAAGCCTTTATCGACCTGGCCCTGAGCGCCGCGCCGTCGGCTCCCCAGGAACCGGGGGCGGAAGAGGCGGCTCCGGCTGAACCGCCCCCGGCCGAGCCGCCCCCCGCCGAGGGCGAGCCGATGCCCCCGGCCGGGGAGGAGGGCGTAGTTCCGCCGGAGGGGGCCGAACAAACGGTCAGCCAGGGGGTGGATACTTTCGTCGGCCAGACCCGCTGGAAAGTATTGGAAGCGGTGGATATCGGCAACCGTTTGCATAACGGCGATGAAAATTTAGTGCCTCTGGAAACCGAAGGGCGGTTGATCCGGGTCCGGTTTGAGGTAGAGAATACGGGGCAAGAAGTCAGCAGCTTTCAGGACATCACCTTGACCGACCAGCAGGGCCGCACCTTTGAGCCGTCGCTGGACGCCATCTGGTTTATCGAAGAGAGCGAGCAATGTCTCTCCGAAGAATTGGAGCCGGGCGTGCCGCTGGTCTGCACCAAGGTTTACGATGTTCCCGCCGACGCCACCGGTCTAACGCTGCAAGCGGTTGATCTTTTCGATCCTGAGGCGTCCGGTACGGCCCCGTTGGATTTGGGGTTGAATTAGGTTAATTTCGGAGGATGGATGATTACTTTACCTGATGACTTCATCAAACCGCGCTACAATGAAGCCTGCTTTGCCGATTTGCCGCCGACGATTTTGGCCTTATTGACGGGACAGGGTAAACCGCCCCTGGCCCCGGAGATGCTGGCCGGGCTGTCGAGCCGGTATGAGCGGGTCATTTGTCTCTTTGTGGATGCCCTGGGCTGGCGTTTCGTCCAACAACATCTGGCCGACTATCCGGCCCTGCAAATCCTCAGCCGGGATGGTCGTCTGAACCAGATGACTGCCCAATTCCCCTCGACCACGGCGGCCCACGTAACCTGCATCCACACCGGCCTCTCTGTGGGCCGGAGCGGGGTGTATGAGTGGCAATATTACGAACCCCATCTGGACGCAGTCATCAGCCCGCTGCTTTTCTCGTTCGCCGGGACCAGGGAACGGGACACGCTCAAACCGACCGGCATCGACCCCCGCCGCCTCTATCCTCGCCAAAATCTGTACCGGCAATTGCGGACGCACGATATTCCGGCCACCCTCTTTCAGCACGAGGCTTACGCCCACTCCACCTACTCCGACATCGTCGGGGATGGGGCCGAGGTCGTACCCTTTCGCACCATCTCCGAGGGGCTGGTCAACCTGCGGCAGCGGGTCAGCCGCCAGGCCGGGCCGGGTTACTTCTTCCTCTATTTCGACCAGATCGACGCCATCGGTCACAAATATGGCCCGCCCGCCATCCAATTTGCCGCCGAGATGGACACCTTTTTGGTGGCTCTGGAGCGGCTCTTTCTGCGTCCGTTGCAGGGACGGCTCAAAGATACGCTGTTGCTGCTAATCGCCGATCACGGCCTGGCCGAGATCGACCCGCAGCGGACGATCTATCTCAACACCGACCCGACCTTTGCCGGTCTACAGCGGTATCTGCGCACCGACCGGGCCGGTGAGCTGCTGCCACCCGGCGGCTCGCCTCGTGACCTCTTTTTGTATGTCAAGGATGAACATTTGACCGAGGCCCACGCTTTCCTGGCCGAGCGATTGGCGGGTCAGGCCGTGGTCTACCCTACCCGGCACCTGATCGAAGCCGGCTTTTTTGGCCAGGTTCCGGCGGAGTCGCCGCTGTGGGCGCGGTTGGCCGGGCTGGTCATTCTGCCGCTGGCCGGGCAGGCCGTCTGGTGGTATGAAAAAGACAAATTCGAGCAGAAATTTTATGGGCATCACGGCGGGTTGACACGGGCGGAGATGGAAACGCCCCTGTTTGTGTATGATTTTCCAGGGTAAGATTAAAGCGTAGAGAGTGGAGCAGTTTTTGAAACTGCTCCACTCTGGGGTGCGCCCCTCGAAGAAAGGAATTTTATGATCCATTTATATCTGGTGCGGCACGGCGAAAATCGGGCTAACGTGACCAAGGAATTTTCCAGCCGGCTGGTTGATTACTCCCTCAATGCCAAGGGCATCGAGCAGGCCCGCCAGACCGCCACCTATTTCCAGCCCAAAGAGATTCACGAAATCTATACCTCGCCCCTCAAGCGGGCCAGGGAAACGGCGGAGATCATCGCCGCCGGGCTGGAGTTGCCGGTCAACGTAATGGAAAATTTCCGCGAGATTCAGGTGGGGGCGATGGAGCTGGAGCCGACGCCCGAAAATTGGGCCTTTCACAACCGCGTCTTCCGGGGCTGGCTGACCGGCCAACCCGACCTGGGCTTCCCCGACGGCGAGAATTACCACGGCCTGTGGGGTCGGATGCGAACCGGCGTCGAGCAGATTGTGGCCGGTAAACAGCGGGGCAACTTCATCATCGTCGGCCACGGCGGCATCTTCACCGCCACCCTGCCCAGTCTCTGCCCCGGCGTCGATATGCCCAGGCTGATGTTGACCCCTTTCAACAACTGCGCCGTCACCCAGATCCGTCTCGACCGACGCAACGGCTCTCTCCGGGGGGAACTGATTAGCTGGGCCTCGGCAGCCCACCTCTCCGGCGAGGCGGCCGAGTTTGTCAGCGGCACGCCGCAGAGTGAATGAAGTGACAAATAATTTTGTAGCGCAAATTGCTAATTTACGTCGCCTTGTTGCGCCCTGCAAACGTCTTGAAAAGGTGTCATAATGACTGATGATAACAAATTGCGGATTGTCGAAGAGGATGATGATTTTGTAGCCTGGGGGTTGGGCTGGGCCTTCGGGATTCAGTGGGTCTTGGCCAACGCCATCGGCTGGAGCCTGGGACCGATGGTGCAGCAGGCCCTCATCGAGGCCAGCGGCACGACCCGCAGCCAGGTGGCCCTGGGCATCGGCCTGGGGTTGATGCTCGGTCTGGCCCAATGGTTCATCTTTCTGCCGCAGCCCTACCGGATGGGGCTGTGGTGGGTCTTGGCCGGGATAGCCGGCTGGGGCATCGGCTGGCCGTTGGGCTGGTCGCTGGGCTGGGGGCTGTTCGGGGGGCTGGGCTTTGCCGTCGTCTACGGGGTCATCGGGCTGGTGGGCGGCTTTCTGGCCGGATTAACCCAATGGCTTATCCTCCGTAACCAGGTGCAGCGGGCGAGCTGGTGGATGCTCTTCAGCGCCCTCGGCTGGGGGCTGGCCCTAATCCTGGTTTTCAGCCTGGCCCGTAACCAGCTATGGACCATCACCGGCGGCGTGGCGGCGGCCCTGACCGGCGGGCCGTTCATCTGGCTTCTGCGCCAACCCATCGACGAATCCCTCCGAGCCTGGTTCGAGCCGGATAAACTGTAAATGAGGAGACATACTTTTGAAGATTACCGAGGTTAAAACGTTTGTTGTGGGCACGCCGCCGCCCCATTTTGGCGGGCAATATTGGATATTCCTGAAACTGACCACCGACCAGAACGTGGTGGGGTATGGCGAAGTCTATTCCGTACCCTTTCATCCTCACATTGTGGCTCAAATGGTCGAGGATGTTTGTGAGCGGTATGTGATCGGGGCCGATCCTTTCAAGATCGAACGACTGTGGCGCATCATCTATTCGAGCGGCTATACCCAACGGCCTGATTCTTCTATGCTGGGCGTGTTGAGCGGCATCGAGATGGCTTGCTGGGATATTATCGGCAAGGATCTGAATAAGCCTGTTTATGAACTGTTGGGCGGTCAGGTTCACGATAAACTGCGCTCTTACACTTACCTTTATCCCGAAGAAGGGGACACCACAGACGTCTACCGTGATCCTGACCTGGCGGCTGAACGAGCGGCTAAGTATGTCAAACAGGGCTTTACGGCGGTCAAGTTTGACCCCGTCGGCCCCTATTCAGCCTTTGATCCCCGGCAGCTTTCATTGCCGGTGCTGGACCATACCGAGAATTTTGTCAAAACCGTCCGGGAGGCGGTGGGCGGTCAATGTGATTTGCTTTTTGGCACGCATGGCCAGATGACCCCCGCCGGGGCGATTCGCCTGGCCCGGCGGTTGGAGAGGTTTGACCCGTTATGGTTTGAGGAGCCGGTTCCCCCCGAAAACCCGACCGAGATGGCCCGCGTGGCTCGCCAAACCACGATCCCTATTGCCACCGGCGAGCGGCTGACCACCAAGTATGAATTTGCCCACGTGCTGCAACAGCAGGCGGCCTCTATTCTGCAAATGGCGTTGGGCCGAGTGGGGGGCCTGTTGGAGGCCAAGAAAATCGCCGGGATGGCCGAAGCCTTTTATGCCCAGATTGCACCCCACCTCTACTGTGGACCAATTGCAGCGGCAGCCGATATTCAACTTAGCGCCTGTAGCCCCAATTTTTTGATCCAGGAGAGCATCCAAACCTGGGGCGGTTTCCACGCCGAGATTCTCAAAAAGCCCATTCAATGGCAGGCCGGGTATATCATCCCGCCCACCAGACCGGGGCTGGGGGTTGAGCTAAACGAAGCGGTGGCTGCCAAGCATCCTTACACCGGCCAGGCGCTTCATCTTGAGATGGTGGATAAACCGATTTATTAGCGACAAGGGTAACTGCTCAGGCATGTCATTTCGAGCGACGAAGGAGCGAGAAATCCACCCAAAACGCTGTTGACAACGAACCATCTGGGTAGATTTCTCGGCTTTCAGCCTCGAAATGACATAGTGGCTGAGTAGACACCGACAAGGAAGAATAATAATGAAAATTGGATTGATTGGCATCGGCAATCTGGGGGTCCATCTGGCCGCCAACCTGGTGCGGGCCGGATTTCAGGTGACCCTGTATGATCTCAACAAAGAGGCGGCCAGTGGGCTGCTGAACGCCGGGGCCGGGTGGGCAGACTCGCCGAAAGCGGTGGCCGAGGCCGCCGACAGTGTCATCACCTGCCTCCCCTCCCCGGCTGCGGTGACCGCGGTGATGACCGGCGAGGCCGGTGTTCTGGCCGGGCTGAAAGCGGGCGGGACTTGGGTCGAGATGAGTACGAATGATCTGCACGAAATCGAACGGCTGGCCGGGCTGGCCGAGGAAAAAGGCATCGCCTCGCTCGAAGCGCCGGTCACCGGCGGGGTGCATAAAGCCGCTGCCGGTGAGATTACGGTGCTGGTCGGCGGCGATACGGCGGTCTTCGAGGCCCATCAACCGGCTTTCCGGGCGATGGGGGACAAGGTGTTTTATATGGGGCCGTTGGGTAGCGCGTCGGTGATTAAAGTGATTACCAATATGTTGGCCTTCATCCATCTGGTAGCGGTGGGCGAGGGGCTGATGTTGGCCAAACGGGGCGGCCTCGACCTGGCCCAGAGCTTCGAGGCCATCAAGGCCAGTTCGGGTAACAGTTTTGTCCACGAGACGGAAAGCCAGGTCATCCTGAACGGTAGCTACAACATCGGCTTCACGATGGACCTGGCCTGCAAGGATTTGGGCCTGGCCCACCAGCTTGGCCGGGAGTTCGAGGTTCCGCTGGAGGTGGCCGGTCTGGTGGAGCAGATATTCATCCGCGCCCGCGCCCAATATGGCGGCGAGGCCTGGTCGCCCC
>CAZWZZ010000385.1:0-6233 GCA_964638395.1 uncultured Caldilineaceae bacterium | reverse complement strand
GTCGGCGGATTTGATCGTCTATCGGTCGCCGACCTGAGGCTGCTGTGGGGCGTGGATTGAGTATATGGCGCAGAACGGCTACACGGCCACCGTCGAAGATGTTCAAAATTTGGCGGCAGTCAAAGCCCAGTATCAAGTGCCTGTTGAACTCCACTCCTGCCACACCGCCATCGTTGATGGCTACATCATTGAAGGCCACGTACCCATTGCCGACATCGAGCGCCTGCTGACTGAGCGACCTGATGATATAGCCGGGTTAGCCGTGCCGGGGATGCCGGTTGGTTCCCCCGGCATGGAGGTTGAGGGCGCTGGCGTGCAGCCGTATGAGGTGATTGCCTTCGACCAAGCTGGTAAAACCGAGATTTTCGCCAACTATCCACAGTGAGCGACACTTTGATTACGAAGGATTTTGATGACTCGCATCGAAAAAGATGAAGACCGCGAAGAGCGGATTTATATGGACGTTGTGGTTGATGCCTACGGCCCGGAAGAACGAGCAATGGGCTGGTATTACTATCTGGACGACACGCTGCAATGTCCCTTTACGGCCCGCTGCACAACTCAGCGCCCCATTTCACCTCTTCGAGTGGGGGATGAGGTCGAGGTATTGGGCATGGCCCCCGAAACGGAGTGTGAACATGAGATGTTCGTCATGATCCGCTGGGATCGACCGGAGGGACTGGGTGTGCCCCTCTCCCAACTGACCGTCGTCCACGCCGAGGATGAGGAGACCCAACAGGCCGTCGAGGATTGGCTCTATTGGGTCGGGCGGGGGTATTTGTTTTGAGAAGTATTTTGCGCCTCTTTTTTTGACTTCCAAACCGATTATGGTAAACTTCCGCTTTTCAGGATGAAACTTCCAAAGGTGGATGAGGATGTCTGAGGCGTTCAATTATCTCTTCACCGCCCTGCGTGGGCGGCAGGCGGGCCGGCCTTATTACGTGGCTATGTGCCCCCTACGCTTGATCCCCAAAATTTTTCTGTTCGATGAGGATGAGTTACCCCCGGAGCTGCGTGCCCAGCGCACGCTCAACCGCTCCCGCGTGCCCGATATTGCCAATTACCTGGTTCACAACCCCGAAGATTACGCCTTCTCTTCTCTGACCGCTTCCATTGATGGCCCGGTCCAGTTCGAACCGCTCGATGATACCGATCTGGGCCGGGATGTGGGCCGGTTGGTAGTGCCCATGACGGCCCGCTTTTTGATTAACGACGGCCAACACCGCCGGGCGGCCATCGAGGAGGCCATCAAAGAGCGGCCCGAACTGGCCGATGAAACCATCTCCGTCGTCTTCTTCATCGACCAGGATTTGGAGCGCAGCCAGCAGCTTTTTGCCGATCTCAACAAACACGCCGTGCGTCCGACCAAATCATTGGGTATCTACTACGACCGGCGGGACCCGCTGGCCAATTTGTGCCGCCGCCTCATCAACAAGGTGGACCTCTTCAAAGGGTTGACCGAGATCGAGAAAACGACCATTTCCAATCGCTCGACTAAACTGTTTACCCTCTCCAGTATCTATCAAGCCACGCAAGAACTACTGAAGAAAAAGAGAAAGACGGCGAAAGTGTCCAAAGCTCAGGAGAAATTGGCTGCCGACTATTGGGAGACGCTCGGCAATGTTATCCCGGAGTGGCGGCTGGCCAAAGAAAAACAGATCTCCACCGCCGAACTGCGGCGGGATTATATCCACGCCCACGGCATCGCCCTGCACGCGCTGGGCATCGTCGGGGCCAATTTGCTGGCTCAATTTCCCCAGGCCTGGCCGGAGCGGTTGCCGCTGCTGGCCACCGTCGATTGGAGCCGCTCGGCGGCGGTGTGGGCCGGGCGGGTGGTTATCAATGGCCGCATCAGCAAGAGCCGCCAGAGTATTCTGTTAACGGTCAATGTCCTCAAATCGGTTCTCGGCCTGCCGTTGACCGTGGAGGAGGAGCGGCTGGAGATGGAATATGACGACTCGTCGTTACCCGAAGATGTTTCACCCCGGCCACTCGTCCCCCCTCAATCCCCCCCACCGGGGGGGAAGCGAAAGAGTCCTCCCCCCTCTGAGGGGAGAGTTAGAGGGGGGTAAAATCGCCGTCAACCCATATCGGCGGGTGGGAAATAAATTTTAGTAAGGAAAAACAGCGTGACCAACATCAATCTGGTGGATAACAGCCACTTTTTCAACCAAGAGTATTCAGTCTTGCGCCAGAAATCGCTGGCCGAGATTTATGATGAAATCGGGCAGGTCTATCTGTCGAACGACCTGCCCTGGGTGGTCGGCTTTAGCGGCGGCAAAGATTCGACGGCGGCCTTGCAATTGGTCTGGTCTGCCTTGCGCCGCCTGCCCCCGGAGAAGTTGACCAAGCATATTTACGTCGTCTCCTCCGATACGCTGGTTGAGGCTCCGGCCATTGTCGAGCGCATCGAGACCAACCTCGCCCGCCTGAACAAGGCCGCAGCCGAGGCCGGACTGCCGCTGACGGCCCACAAAGTGACCCCGGCCACGGATGAAAGTTTCTGGGTCAATCTGCTGGGGCGGGGCTATCCGGCCCCCTACAACCGCTTTCGGTGGTGTACCGAACGGATGAAGATCAAACCGACCAATCGCTTTGTGATGGACAAAGTCACCGAGCATGGGGAAGTGGTGGTCGTCCTGGGCGTGCGGAAAGCGGAGAGCTTCACCCGCGAGCAGGTCATCAACCTCCACAAAATCACCGGTAGCCGCCTGGCCCGTCACTCGATGTTGCCGGGGGCCTATGTCTACACGCCCATCGAGGATTTCACGGTCAAGGATGTCTGGGATTACCTCTTTCTGGAACCGAATCCGTGGGGCGTCGATAATATGGACCTGCGGGCGCTGTATGAGAGCGCCGACGGGGAATGTCCGATGGTCATCGACACCCTGACCCCCTCCTGCGGCAACACCCGCTTCGGCTGCTGGGTCTGTACTGTGGTCGATAAGGATAAGTCGATGGAGGCCATGATCCAGAGCGGCCAGGCTTGGCAGAAGCCGCTGCTGGAGTACCGCAACCGTTTAGCCGAGACCCAGGACCCGGCCACCAAGGAGGACACGCGCCGCCTGGTGCGCCGGGATGGAAAGGTCTGGAACAAGGACGGCAAGTTGATTTATGGTCCCTACACCTTTGAGTTTCGGCAGGAACTCCTACGGGAGCTACTCCGGGCACAGCAGCAGGCCCGCGCCTTGAGCGGCGACCCGACCCTGAAGCTGATCCAGGATGAAGAGTTGCACGCCATCCGTCGCGTCTGGCGCTCCGAGGAGAATGATTGGGCCGATGTCCTGCCCCAAATTTATGAGAAGGAGACCGGCGAGCGGCTGGCCTGGGTGCAGGATGACGCCAGCCTGTTTGGAACGTTGGAGGAGGGCATCCTGGCCGAGATTTGCGAGGCGCGGGACGTATCCCTTGACCTGGTCAAACAACTGTTGGGCACCGAGCAAGCCTATTACGGCATGCGCCGTCGTCACCACATTTACACCAAAATCGACGCTCTCTTCCGGCGGGATTGGCGCAGCAATGAGGAAGTGTTGGCCCAGTTCGCCGAGGAGGAGGCGCACCAGGCCGAGGATGTCACGGAGGCTGAGGCAGAATGATCCTGAACCGGCTGACCCTGGTCAACTTTGGCCTTTACCGGGGGGAGACGACGTTCGACCTGCGACCCGACCCGACCCGGCCGATTATCATCATCGGCGGCAAGAACGGGGCCGGGAAGACTACCCTGTTGGAGGCCATCCGCCTCTGTCTGTACGGTCCCCTGGCCCTGGACCCGGATAGCCGGCCCGGCCAGGCGGCCTACGAGCAATATCTGCGGCAGCGCATTCATTATACCCCCACCGGGGTCATCGCCATCGACACGGCCAGCGTTGAGTTGGAGTTTGAGTATGCCCTGGCCGGGTCACGCAAGCTGTACACCATCAAGCGGGAATGGCAGGCGAACGAGGCGAAATGTCGGGAGACGCTCCGGGTTTTTGAGGATGGCCGCCCCCTGAGCGATATGGATGCCGACCAGTGGCAGGATTTTTTGAAGGAGTTGATCCCGCCCGGCCTGTCCCAACTTTTCTTTTTCGATGGCGAAAAGATTCAGGCGCTGGCCGAGGATGGGCCGAATAATCTGGCCCTGGCTCAGGCCACCAAAGCCCTGCTTGGCCTGAACATCGTCGAGCAGTTGCAGAGTGACCTGACCATCTATCGGCGTCGCCAGCAGCAGGGGCACGATCTCGATTCGGCGGAGCGACTGATCGAGCGGCTGGAGGATGAGGTGGCGGCCCTCAAAACCAGGCGGCAGCAGATCGAGGCGGAGCAGGCCAGCCTGAAAAGAAAGCAGGGGGAGACCGAAGCGGCGATCAAGCTACAGGAGGCGGAGGTGGCCCGGGCCGGGGGCGGCTTTGCCCGCAAGCGGGATGAGTACAAGGCGGCGGAGATTCGGCTGGCGGCGGAGATCGAGCAGGTGGAGCAGGCCATCCGGGATCTGTGCGCCGGGTTGCTGCCCTTCGCTATCAGTCCCGATGATACCGCCGCCCTCAAAATCCAACTGCTGCGGGAGGCCGAGTACCAGCAGTGGCAAGCCTCGAAAGCCTTTATCGAGGAGAAGCTGGATGTGATTCGGGCCGAGATCGAGGGGGACCAATTTTGGACCGGCACCGGAGCCGAACTGCTGGTCGATCTGCAAAAAACGGTTGGTGAGCGGGTGACGGCTACCCTGCAACGGCTGGTCGAGCCGCCCGACGATCTTAACCAGACCACCCTGCGCCACCAGGTATCCGCGCCGGAGCAACGGCAATTGTTGCAATGGATCAAGGAGAGCCAGACGACCGTGCCGCAGCAGATGCAGGCCCTATCCGAGCGGCTGGAGCGGCTCAACCGGGAGCGGCAGACGGCGGCGGCGGCTCTGCAACGGGTTCCGGCGGATGATGTGCTGGCCCCGCTGGTGGAGCGGCTCAACCAATCCCACCAGACGATGGGCAGTCTGGCCGAGCAGATGGCCCGGACGGAGGCGGCCTGGCGCAAGGTGGAGCTTCAGCAGGCCGATGTCGAGCGCCGCCTGCACCGGGCCAAGGAGAAACAGCGGCAAAGTCACAAACTGGCCGATAAAATCGAGCGGATTGTTGATGTCAGCCTGGTCTTGGATGATTTTACGGCCCGCCTGACCCGGCTGCGGGTGCGGCAGTTGCAGGAGCGCTTCACCGCCAACTTTAACCGGCTATGTCGCAAAGAGCGCCTGATCGAGGGGGTGGAGATCGAGCCGCGAGATTTCTCCGTGACCTTGCGGGGGCAGGCCGGGCAGGAGATACCCAAGCGGGACCTGTCCGCCGGGGAGAAGCAAATTTACGCCATTGCCATGTTGTGGGCTTTGCGCCAGGTGTCGGGCCGGCCCCTGCCGGTCATCATCGACACGCCCCTGGGCCGCCTGGATAGCGACCATCGCCACCATTTGATCGAGCGTTATTTTCCCCAGGCCAGCCATCAGGTTATTCTCTTTTCGACCGATACGGAGGTGGATGCTCACTTTTTTGGGGCGATGCAGCCGGCCGTCAGCCGGGCCTACCATCTGCATCACGACGAAGTCCGGCAGGCGACCGAGGTTAGCCAGGGCTATTTCTGGCGGACGAACGGGGTGGGGCCGCGATGAACCTGAACCGGCTGCGCGTGTGTGAGGAGGCCGACCTGCGCCTCCGTATTTTGAAGGCCCGCACCGGGCTGACGCCCAATATTTTGTGTCGCCTCGGTTTCTGCCTCTCCCTCAATGATCCCACCCCACCCGACCCGGCCCGCTACCCCGAAGATGGCCCCCGTGAGATCAACCGCTACACCTTGACCGGACAATGGGACAGCCTCTTCGTGGCCCTGCTCAAGGAGCGTTGCCAGCGGGATGGTCTGGGTGAGGCCGACTGGGAGGCCCAGTTTCGGGCACATGTTAATCGGGGCGTGTTGCAGTTGTACAAGCAGGTCAGCGGGTTGGAGGATTTGGCCCGGTTGGCGCCGTCACTTCCCCCAGGATGATGTTGGCATAAATTGAAGCTATCTTTCCCTTAAAAGTTTGGTATAATATAGGTGACGCTTATAGCCATTCGCTGAAAAGGACTTACGATGACGACCGTCGCCATTAAGGAAGAATATGCCGAAATCTTGAGCAATTTTGGTGATCTACAAACCGCGATTGATACGGCGCTGCATCGGTATACAATCGAGCAAATTGTCAACAAAATTACAGAGTACAAACAGAAAGACCT
>CAZWZZ010000384.1:0-6239 GCA_964638395.1 uncultured Caldilineaceae bacterium | reverse complement strand
GCCTCATCATCAGGGCTAGGTCGATAAATCGGGACGTGCAGGGTGAAGGTCGAGCCAATGCCGACCTCGCTCACGACGCCTATTTTGCCGCCCATCCGCTCCATCGTCTGTAAACAGGCAGGCAACCCCAGACCGGTTCCCCCCTTTTTGCCTTTGGTGGTGTGAAACGTCAGCCAGATTTTGGTTAACTCATCCTCCGGGATGCCGTGGCCGTTGTCGGCAATCTCCACAGTCACGAACGCTTCGTTGCTTTGCCGGATAGCAATAAAAATGTGGGGCCTCGGTTGCTCATCCATCGCCTCCATTGAATTTTTGACCAGGTTGATAATCACCCGCCCCATCTGCACCGGATCGATTTTAACGGCGGGGATGATCCCGTCGATGCTGTAGGAGACGACGCCGGGGGGCAGGCCAAAACTTTTGACGTTTTCCCGCACCACCTCGACAATATTGGCTTTTTGTAATTTTTGGCGACGGGCCGGGCCGATCAAATCCTCTTTGATCCGCAGAATCGTGTTCGCGCTCTCTTCGATGATGTCCAGGTCTTCCAGAACCGACTCGATGTCCAACATCAACCGCAGCTTCTTGAGAGGTTTGCGTTTGAGCTTATCGGTCGTTTTTTTCAGGTCGGGCGTTTTCTGCTGTAAATGTTGGCCCGCTTCGATAATCAATTGGGCCACCGTCCCTTCGTGGTTCTTGTCGCGGCCATGAGCCAGCAACTCCCCGGCCAGATAAATAAAACGGGCCACATCCTCCCGCGTGCGGCTGACACAGCCGGGGATGGGAGCCGCTTTATTACCAACCCAATGGATCGTTTCCCCCGTCGCCGTCGCAATCGACTCAAAGGTTTTCGTCCGTACTAACTCTTTGTTGGCCTCCTCTAAATCCTGTAAGAGCCGGGCATTGTTGATGGCCACCGCCAGTTGGTCGGCCATCATCTGGAGGGAGGAAATATCCTCCTCCGAAAAGGCGGCCTCATGCTCACTCTGTACCGTCAACCCGCCGATGGCTCGCCCCTTGATTGTCAGCGGCAGGGCCATTTCCGAGCGGGTTTTTGGCAGCAGCGGGTTGGGATACCAGACCTGCTCCTCATCGACATCCAGCGAGATACGGGCCTCGCCCTGCCCCGTGGCCGCCCCGATCATCGAGTTGCCGTCAACCTCCAATTTATGCTTCTGTTTAACCATCTGCCGCCCGGCCTCGCCCCGCCCGGCCTGGAGAACAGCCCACCGTCGCCCCTCATCATCCGGCCTGTCATCGACCAGAAAGATACCGGCGTAGTAAAAGCCATACTCTTCACAAATAATATCGACCGTACTCGACAGGAGATCATCCAGGTCTAAAATCGACGTAATATTTCGGCTAACGATAGCCCCGGCCTGGAGGAGCGTCGCCCGGCGGGTGGCCTGTTGGAACAGCTCCGTGTTCTGTTGGTGCAACTGGGCATTGTGAATAGCCAGGGCCAACTGATCGGCCATCGCCTGCAACGAGGCAATATCTTCATCCGAAAAGGCCGCCTCCTCGATGCTCTGCACCGTCAAGCCGCCGATGACCTGGCCCCCCACGGCCAGGGGGAGGGCCATCTCAGATTGGGTGTCCGGTAAAAAGGGGTTGCTGAACCAGACTGTTTCTTGCCCCACATTGGAGGCGATCCGGGCCTCGTTCAGGGCCGTACAGGCCCCAATCATCGAATTACCCCCCACCTCCAGCTTATGCCCCTGCTTGACCATCTGCTGCCCGGCCTCGCCCCGCCCGGCCTGGAGAACAGCCCAGCGTCGCCCCTCCTTATCCGGGTTAGGATCGACCAGAAAGATACCGGCGTAGTAAAAGCCATACTCTTCACAAATAATATCGACCGTGCGGGGCAACAGTTCATCGGGATTCAAGAAAGAGGCGGCGCTCCGGCTGACCCGGGCCGCCGCATTGAGCAGCCTGGCTCGGCGGCTGGTTCGAGATAACGTCTCTTTCTGTTTATGGACAGGCACATCGGCTGCCTGGTCTCTGTTATTCATTAAGGTCGCCTCTCATCCGCCGCTCGACGGATGGATGACAAACTTGAATTGGCCCAATGTTATTTTCCCGGTCGCTCAAATTATACTCAAAAAACAGGCAGGGGGCTAATGATGTATTTACTATTGGGCCATACGACCGGCCCCGTTGTCCTCAGGGCAAGGTTGTGTTATGATGAGAAGCATCACACAACATCTCGACGATGGGGAAATTCTATGACGGATCCCAAACCCTTTCTGCAACACCTGTACAAAAATCTGGCCATCCTCGAAGAGCGGCGGGCCAGGCATGCCGGGAACGCCCCGCTCGATCTGCTCAACCAGATCGATGACCACCACGCGGCCATCGACCTGACGGAGCAGGTCATCGCCGGGGAATTGACCCCGGACGAATGGCAAACGGCCCTGCTGCCGCTGCTGATTAGCGTGGCCCCCTTCCGGGCCGCCCAGCAAATCGTCCTGATCATCGGCAGCGACACCGCCGAGCAGTCCGCCGCCGATCTCTCCACCGCCGTTCTGGAGCATCTGCGGCAGACGCCGACAGGGGCGGTCATCGCCGATGAATTTGCCGAGGATCCCCAAACCTACCAAAAGCCGGTCGAGAAGGCCGTGGCGCAGGCCCTCGTCAGCGATGGCGACCTGGCCGGGCAGTTTAGACAGTTGTTGGTCGCTTACAGCGCCGCGCTGAAAGCGGGCGGGATCACCCAGACCGGCGGTGACCGCAGTATCGTCGGCAGCAATGTGGATGGGGATGCTTTCAGCGGCGACCACAACCGCAAGGTGCAGGCCGAGACCTACGTCGAACAGCAGACGGTCAACCACCCCCCGCCGCCCGACCCGGAAGAGAAGCGGCGACGAACGGCCCGTCGTCGTTATCTGGAACGGCTGCGGACCCATTGCCAGGCCCTGCCCCTGGCCGCGCTGGGGGGACAGGCCGGGGATGAGAAGATCAAGCTGGATCACCTGTACATCGAGTTGGAGACCACCACCCTCAAAGATGGGACTGAAAAGGAACCCACTCGTAGCAGAGCGGGGGGGCGTGAGGATGAAAAACGGCTGACGGCTCTGAAGGGCTTTATCGCCGCGCCCCATATGGCCCTGCTGGGCGATCCGGGATCGGGCAAGAGTACCTTTGTGCGCAAGCTGCTGGGCTGGCAGGCAGCGGCCTTGCTGGATGGGACAGAGGCGACCCCCTGTCCGCCCAGCCTGAACCGGGACTTGCTGCCGGTGCAGATCATCCTGCGAGACCTGGCCCCCCGCCTGGCCCCCCTTGCGCTGGAGTCGCTGCCGGAGACGGAACAACGGCACGCCCTCCTTGAGGCGGTCAAGGCCCAGGTCAGGGACAGTTTGGCCCGCCTGGAGGCCCAGGCTTTTAGCGAAGAGGTTATCGCCAGCCTGGTCGAGGGGCGCTGTTTGCTGGTTCTGGATGGGCTGGATGAGGTGCCCCAAGATTTGCGGGGGCGGGTGCGGCAGGCGGTCGGGGCCATCGTCCGGGAGTATGAGGCCCCACGGCTGATCGTTACCTGCCGTATTCGCTCCTACACCGGGGCGGCCGTGCTGGATGGGTTTCCCAGCTTGACCCTGGCCCCCTTTACTGAAGAAAAAATCGAAGCCTTTACCCGGGCCTGGTACGAGGCGCAGCGGGCCATCGGCCAGGTGGACGCGGTGGAGGCGGCGGACCAGGCGGCCGATCTGGCCCGGGCCGCGCTGGGCAGCGAGCGGGAACTGGCCGAAAATCCGATGTTGTTGACGACGATGGCCATCATCCACCAGCAGGATACCCGCCTGCCGCCACAGCGGGTGTTGCTCTATGACCGGGCCGTGCAGATTCTGCTTTACCGCTGGCAGGCCCGCAACCTGGGGGAAGCGACCCTGCCCCGGCGGCTGGCCGACTTTCTCAAGGATGAGCGCCGCCTGCGGCCAACGATGGAGCGGCTGGCTTACGAGGCCCATCGTCTGGGACAGGCGGCCCCGGATGAGAGCGGGGCGGCCGACCTGCCCCGGAAAGAGGCGGTGTTTCTGCTGGAGCAGCCGGAATACCTGGGGGATTTGGCCCTGGCCGGGGAGTTTCTGGATTTCATCGACCAGCGCTCCGGCCTGTTGACCGGGCAGGGGGGCGACCTGGGCCAGCCGACCACCTACAGTTTTCCCCACCGCACCTTTCAGGAATATCTGGCCGGTTGTTACATTCTGGGCCTGCCGGACAATGTCCAGGCTTTGTGGGAGCGGGCCGGGGCGGGGGATTATTGGGCCGTGGCCGTCCAGTTGGGGCTGGAGGAGCTGTACCATCGCCGCCGCAGCGAAAATGAGCTATTCCGGCTGGCGGATATGCTCTGTCCGGCGGAGGCGGCGTCTACATTGCAGGAGCGGCGGGTGCGGCTGTGGGCCGGGGCTATCGCCGGTCTGCTGGGGGCGGCCAGCCTGACCGGAAAATATAATCAGCGTCCCTACCGGGGGGCGGCTTATCTGACCCGCCAGAAGACAGCCCTGGTCGATCTCCTCGACAGCGACCTGCCCGCCCCGGAACGGGCCGCTGCCGGGGACCTTCTGGCTCGCTTGGGCGACCCCCGGCCCGGCGTCGGCCTCAATCCTGAGACCGGCCTGCCCGACATCGATTGGTGTGACGTCCCCGCCGGGGCCTTCCTGATGGGCAGCGATCCTCAGAAAGACAAGCGGGCGCAGGAGGATGAACAACCCCAACACACCCTGACCCTACCGGCCTACAAAATCAGCCGCTACCCTGTCACCAATGCCCACTACCGGGCCTTTGTTGAAGATGGCGGCTATAGCGACCGTTGGCAACACTGTTGGACGGCGACGGGCTGGGCTTGGAAGCAGAAGGAGGATCGTCAGGGGCCGGAGACCTACGGCTCGCCTTTCAATCTGGCCAACCATCCGGTGGTCGGCGTTTCCTGGTATGAAGCGGTGGCTTTTTGTCGCTGGCTAACGGAGCGATTACGGGAAGTCGGGCAGATTGGGGCTAACGAAGTGGTCCGCCTGCCGACCGAAGCGGAATGGGAGAAAGCGGCCCGAGGCACGGAGGGGCGGATTTATCCGTGGGGCGATGCCTGGGACAGTAATTTAGCCAACGCTCGTGAAACCGGCTTGAACAGCAGCAGCGCCGTCGGCTGTTTTCCGGGCGGGGCCAGCCCTTATGATTGTCAGGATATGAGCGGCAACGTTTGGGAGTGGTGTAGTACGGTTTGGAATGAAGATGCCTATCCCTACCAAATAAACGACGAGTGGAGTATGAGTTATCTGGATAGAACAAATGTTCGTCGCGTGCTGCGCGGCGGGTCCTGGGTCGGCGACGATTCGGGCTACTTCCGCGTTTCCTACCGTTTCAGGAGCAGTCCTGACTACGGGGGCTTCAACGGGGGTTGTCGCCTGGCCCTCTCTTCATAGTTCTGTTATGCTGGCTTCTGTTCTTCTGAAATCCTGACAGAAGGAAAAGTGTGGGAGGGGGTAGCGATAGGGTGGCGATGAGGCAAGCAAAATGGGAATCCCGCGTTAGCGGGTCGATTTAAAAAACACAACACCGAATGGCGGAAAGGAACGGATGGGGAAGGAGCGAGCGGGGACTCAGTCACGACCGTACCGCTCGGCGTAGACTTGCTCTCGAATAAGTTGGAGTTCGGCCTGTAGATCGGCCTCGGTCAGATTTTCGGCGGCCATTTCCTGCCCGGCCTGGCGGCTGAGTTCGTAAAAACGGCCGACATCGGCCTGGCGTTGGAGTTGGTCATACTCAGCGACGGAGAGAATGACCACAGCGGGCGACCGGTCCCGCTCAACCACAAACCGGATGCCGGATTGAACGGCCTGGCGCATAATTTCCCCAAAATGGCCTCTGGCCCAGGTAGCCGTAATAGTTTGCATCCCTTTCATAAGCAGTTCCTTCTGTTTACGTTTCGTTCATCGTGACGGTTGTTGAGAAGTATACTTTCTCGGAGCGATATGGTCAACCTCCGGGGTTGGGTCAACCACGTGCGGTATGGGAATACGGTCGGGCTGCGCCGGGCGGTGTTCAAACTCGCCCCAGACCCTACAGGTTTCAAAGCGTGATTTCGTGACCAGCATGAGGCGCAAATGGCCCAGGTTTTGGCCCAAAATTGATTGTGGAACCCTTGAGGGTCTCGACCTGATATAACAACGAATCGAGAGGATTGACCGAATTGATTCGGTCAATCCCCCAGATTCGTTGTTAGGCAGTTCCAAGATTTAAATGACCCC
>CAZWZZ010000383.1:0-6242 GCA_964638395.1 uncultured Caldilineaceae bacterium | reverse complement strand
ATATCAATTCGCGGGACGGTCACTGTCGCCCCTTCGATGCCCAGGCCAGCGGCACCATCCTCGGCGACGGCGTCGGCGTGGTGGCCCTGAAGCGGCTGTCCCAGGCGGAAGCGGATGGGGATAACATTCTGGCCGTCATCAAAGGCTTCGCCGTCAACAACGACGGCCAGCACAAGGCCGGCTACTCCGCCCCCAGCGTCCGGGGTCAGGCCAACGTCGTGGCCGCCGCCCAGGCGATGGCCGGGGTGACGCCGGACAGCATCTCCTATATTGAATGTCACGGAACCGGCACGCTCATCGGCGACCCGATTGAGGTGCGTGCCCTGAAAGAGGTGTTCGGCCCGGCCACGGAGCGCAAACAGTTCTGCGCTCTGGGGTCGGTCAAGGCCAGCATCGGCCACAGCAACATCGCCGCCGGGATGGCCGGTCTGATTAAAACGGTCCTGGCCCTCCAACACCGCCATCTGCCTCCCTCCCTCGACTTCGAGACGCCCAACCCTGAACTGCGGCTTGAGGAAAGCCCCTTCTATATTAACGATACTTTGCAGCCGTGGCAGCCCCCCAACGATGATCTGCGCCGGGCGGGGGTCTCCTGCTTCGGCATCGGCGGCACGAATTGCCATATGATTTTTGAGGAGTATGTTGAAGAGGCGGCGCTGCCGGTGGTTGAGGAACAGGAGCCGCGCGCCCTTCGACAGGCTCAGGACGCGGCTTCGATACGCTTCGCTACTCAGGACGCAGACCTATTAAATAAACCGGAAGATGGATCGGAGGCGGCGGTTTCCCATCTGCTGACCCTGTCGGCCAGAACCGCCGGGTCATTAAACCAAAACCGGACCAACCTGATTACCTATCTAAAAAACAACCCGGAGAGCGACCTGGGGGATGTGGCCTACACCCTCCACGTGGGGCGGGAGCAGTTCCGGCAGCGGTTGACCGTGATCGCTACCGACCACGCCTCGGCTATCGCCGCTCTGGAAAAGGCACAAGCCGCCGCTGAACCGCCGGCTGGCCAGGGCCTCATCTTTATGTTTTCGGGGCAGGGGTCCCAACATCTGCGGATGGGGATTGGCTTGTATCGAGACCAGCCCCGCTTCCGTCACTACTACGACCAATGTTGCCAGGTGGTCGAGGCGCTGCTGGACGTCGATTTGCGGGAGATTGTCTACGCCGAGGGCGACGCTGAAGTTGAAGTTAAAGATGAAGATGAAGATGAAGCGGAAACCACCTTCAGCCGGGCGCGGTATCTGCAACCGGCTCTCTTTGCCGTGGAGTATGCCCTGGCCAAAACGTTGATCGACTGGGGGCTGCAACCGACGGCCCTGGTCGGCCACAGTCTGGGTGAATATGTGGCGGCCTGCATCGCCGGGGTCTTTAGTCTGGAGGATGGCCTGAGTTTGGTCATCGCCAGGGCTTTGGCGATGGAGCAGGCGGGCGCGGGGGCGATGCTCTCCGTGCGGATGACGGCGGAGACAGCCCAAGCGTTTGTGGCCGACCAAGCGGAGATTGACGTGGCCGTGGTGAACGGCCCGACCGATGTCGTGCTGTCCGGCCCCCGACCGGCCATCGAGCAGGCCGAGCAACGGCTAACCGAACGCAGCATCCCCTGCCGCCGGGTTCACGTCAACCAGGCCTTCCATTCGCCGATGATGGCCGAGGCCGCCGCAAGCGTGGCGGAGAAGGCCAAAACGATTCAACTCCAGCCGCCGACTATCCCCCTGGCCTCCAACCTGACCGGCGACTGGTTCACACCCGACCAGGCTGCCGACCCAACCTATTGGGGCCGCCATCTGCGGCGGACGGTGCGCTTTGCTGATAATGTGGGGCTGCTGCTGGAACAGTCACCGGCGGTGCTGCTGGAAGTGGGGCCGGGCCGGACGTTGAGCGGCCTGGCGACCAAGATTATCAAATCAAACCAGACGACAGTTGAGCCGCTCGTGCTGCCCAGTATGCGCCATCCACTGGAGAGCCAGACCGCCGATGCCCAGTTCCTGAGCCAAAGCCTGGGCCGGTTGTGGAGCGCCGGACTTGAGATTGATTGGGCCACCTTCCACGCCGGAGACACCTGCCGTCGCCTCCCGCTGCCGGGCTACGCCTTCGACCGGGTGCGATGTTGGCCGGATAAAGGGGCGGCTGATGGGTCGGCGGTCTCGTTGGCCCTGGCCTCATCCGGGTCGCCGCCTGACCAAAAATTGCCCCTGGAACAGTGGCTCTATCTCCCCTCCTGGCGGCGCACGCTGGGCAGCGGTTTTGAGTTTAGCACCCAAACGCCCCCGGCGGAGACATTCCGCTGGCTCATCTTCCTCGATGAAACGGGCGAGCGGGGCCGGTTAGGGGAACTGCTGGCGATGAGACTCGAAGCGGCGGGCCATCAGGTGCGGCGCGTCTATCGGGCTGACCGGCGAGCAGCGGTGGCCCAAAAACCGATGAGCCAGACCCACGCCGCCGAGCGTTCCGTCGTTCCCCGACCGGTGGCTGCTGCTCCCTATGCTCGTACCACGTCTACTCGCACCGTTTCTACTCGCACCGACTCTAATGGCAAGTCTAATGGCAAGCGGCGACTGGCTGTCACGTCGAACGGTCCCGCCAAAACAAACGAGGTTCCGGCGACCGGTGGCGGGCATCGTTTGGGGGGCGAATCGGGCCGGGCTATGAGCCTTGAGCCAACCTATGAAGCGTGTGTGGCCTTTCTGAAACAGGTGGCCGCCGAGGGAGACGAGCCGCAGCGTATTCTCTATCTGTGGAGCCTGTCTGCGGAACCCCCCGGCGATGACACGACCGGCTGTGAGTTGTTAGAAAATTATGACCATTTCCTGAATCTGGCCAGGGCCTTGACGGTCGAGAGCGGGCCGCAGCCGGTGGGCGTGTGGCTGGTGGCTGACCAGACGGTGCAGGTCAACCAGGAGGCCATCCAGCCGACCCAGGCCACGCTGCTCGGCCCCTGTTTGGCGCTGCCCCAGGAAAATCCTCACCTGACCTGTCGCCTGCTGGATGTGCAACAACCCGCCGCTCCGGCCCCCGGCACTCTGGAGCGGCTGGCCGGACAGATTCTCGACGAGTGCGCCGCGCCCGTGCCCGATGCCGAATCGGTAGTGGCCCTGCGTGGCTACCACCGCTGGACGCCCCGTTACGAGGCGGTTCCGCTCCCGGCTGCTCCAAACGGCAGCGGGTCGGGGCGCCTGGCGACGAACGGCGTCTACATCATCACCGGCGGTCTGGGGCGCATCGGCCTGACCCTGGCCGAGCATCTGGCCCAGCGCGCCGCCCGACTCGTTCTGACGACGCGCCGCGATTTCCCGGCCAAAGATGCCTGGCCCACCCTGGCCGCGTCGCCGCAGGAGTCGCCGGAACGTCGCCGGTTGCTGGAAAAATTGTTGGCAATAGAGGCAGCCGGGGCCGAGGTGTTGGTTATGCAAACTGATATGGCCGAGGCCGCTTCGGTTGAGCATCTGCTGGAGAGCGTCGCCGAGCGGTTCGGAGCCATCGACGGTATCTTCCACGCCGCCGGGCTGGCCGACCTGGAGTATCTGCCCCACCTGACCCCCGACACGGTCAGGCGGGAGTTTGCGCCCAAGGTGGCCGGTCTGCTAAACCTGGATCGGGCCATCGGCGATATGGTCAACAAGCGGGGGGTCAAGCCGGACTTTGTGATGCTCTTCTCCTCGATTGCTTCCATCCTGGGCGGGCTGGGCATGGCTGCCTACGCCGCCGCCAACCGCTTTATGGATGCTTTTGCCCAGGCCCAACCCGATAGACACGGCCTGACCTGGATCAATGTCAATTGGGATGATTGGGATTTTGAGTATACTAAAGAGCAGGTGGTGGCGTATGAAAAGACCCAGGCCCATTTCTCGATGTCCCCCGCCGAAGGGCTGGCCGTCCTGGATCGCCTCCTGGCCTATGGCCAGCCGCAGCAGTGGGTCGTTTCGACGCGGGCGCTCGATCCTCGTCTGGCCAAATGGGTCTATCAAAAAGCGGGGCCAACCCCGACCGATGAGCCTGACGGGGACCAGGCCGAGGCCGGATCGACCGGCGTGACCGGGGGCGCGGGCAGCAGCCTGGAGGAACAAATCGCCGCCGTCTACAAAAATGTGCTGGGTACGTCGGCGGTTGCGCCCGATGACAACTTTTTCGATCTGGGCGGCGACAGCCTGCTGGCCACCCAAATTTTGCTAAATCTGCGGCAGAATATTAGACTAGACAGCCAAATCCAACTACGCGACATTTTTGATTATCCCACTATTCGGGACTTAGCCCAACGAATCAATTCAACGTAAAAGAGCCAGACCTGACAGGTTTTTGCGAAAATTCGCCAGATAACAGAGATACACAGTTGCAATTTCATATCAAATAATGATAAATAACAAAACCTGTCAGGTCTTACCCCTCGAATCCACGTTGAGCCAACGAATCTCGGAGGAATAATGAATTCAGAACAACTCTCACCCCAAACTTTTGGCAATCAGGATAAACTACCCCATCTGCCCGTCCTCGATCTGGACGAGACCTGCAATAAATTTATGGCCTGGGTGACGCCGCTCCTGGACGAGGTGGCGCTGGCCGAAACCAAACAGGCCGTCGAAGCCTTTCGTCGGGAGGGAGGGCCTGGCCCCAAACTGCAAGAGGCCCTGCTGGCCTGGGCCGAGCAGGATTTACCCAACTGGCTGGAGCCATTCTGGGATGATGTCTACTTGAAGCCGCGTATGCCCATCGTCATCAATTCTAACTACTTTGTGTTGTTAAAAGACCCGCCGAGCGGTCCTATGCCCCAGATTGAGCGGGCGGCCCGGCTGATTACCTCGCTGCTTAAGTTCAAGGCCCTGCTGGACAGCGAGAGGCTGCCCCCGGACCAAATTCGGGGGACGCCGCTCTGTATGATGCAGTTCCGGCGGCTCTTCTCCACCACCCGCGTCCCGCGTCGGGGGCGAGATTACCTGCGTAGTCCCGTCTCCGAGGAAAAGCCGACGCCGGGCCGGGCCAAGCATATCATCGTTTTGCATAACGGCCACATCTTCGCCCTGGATGTGCTGTCCAAATTGGGCAAGATTCGTCCCTTAGCCGATCTTGAACAGGATTTGGAAACCATTCTGGAGATGAGCCGGACGCCGGTCGAGCGGGAGGAGGAAGTTGGCCTGCTGACGACGGCGAACCGGGACGAGTGGGCCGCGGCCAGGGAGAAGTTGCTGGCTCTGGATCCGCGCAACGAGCAGGTCTTTGACCGGTTGGAGACGGCTCTCTTTGCCGTCTGTCTGGAGGATACCAGCCCGGAGGTAGGGGATGACATCGCCCGGTTGATGCTATACGGCGATGGCTATAACCGCTGGTTTGACAAGTCGATGCAATTCGTCGTCTATCAGAACGGCAAGGCGGCTATGCATGGCGAACATTCCGGCCACGACGCCACCACGCCGCTGCGCCTGATTGACTTTGCCCAACGGGACAATGGCCAGGCGAAGGGAGCGGCGGATCCGGTGATCAAAACAGATAGTTGGCTACCCCAACGCCTGGAATTTCATCTAAATGACGAGGTGCGGCAGCTTATCCAAAAAGCGGATCGGGATTTCGCGGCGTTCGTGGCCGCCACCCAATTGCGGACGATGATCTTTGACGAGTTTGGCAAGGAATTTATCAAATCCTTAAAGGTCAGCCCCGATGGTTTTGTCCAGGTGGCTTTGCAGGTGGCCCAGTACAAGCTGTTTGGCCGCTGCTACAGCACCTATGAGTCGGTGATGACCCGCCAATTTCTGCATGGCCGCACCGAAGCGATGCGCTCGGTCACGCCGGAGGCTGTGGCCTGCGCCCAACAGTTGACGGCGGCGGATAGCGATCAGGCGACCCAAGCCGAGGCGCTGCGGACGGCGATCCAGGCCCACGTGAACCGCATCAAGGAGTGTCAGGCGGCCCACGGCGTCAACCGCCATCTGTTTGGCTGGTGGAATATCTACCGGCGGCAGGGGGCAGCGTTGGGTCTCGACCGCGAACCGGCCCTCTTTAGCAGCCCCGGCTGGACAGCGTTGGGCCACGACACCCTGTCCACCAGCAACGGCAGCCTGGATAGCCTTGATCTGTTTGGCTTCGGCCCGGTGGTGGATGATGGCTTTGGCATCGGTTATATCATCCACGACGAGCGGCTGGCTTTCACTTTCACCAGCCGCACGGCGATGCAGGCGCAGTTGGAGCAGTTCATCACTTACGTCGAGGAGTCGCTGCGGGAGATGGCGGCGGTGTTGGGGGGGTAGGAA
>CAZWZZ010000382.1:0-6266 GCA_964638395.1 uncultured Caldilineaceae bacterium | reverse complement strand
AGTCAGGGGGCTGCGGGCCGCTGAAAATCACAGATCAAAGGATTGATGAGGCTATGAACAATTTTTTCAAATATCTCAATTTTCTACCAATGCCGCTCTGGGTGGCGATGATGTTTGCCCCCAATCACCCGCTGACCCGGCGACTGGGCCGCTCCAGCGCTATTTTTGGCTGGAGCGCGTTTCATTATGTGCTGGCTGTCATCGTGGCTATCAAACGGGGTAGCCAGGAGCGGGAGGCGGCGGGCCTGGCCAAAAATCCCGACGTGACCTCGCTGAGCGGCATCCAAACATTGCTCGGTACTCCCTCCGGGACGCTGGCGGCCTGGGCGCATATGCTGGCCCTGGATTTATTCACCGGCGGTTGGATTTATCGCCAGAGCCAACGCCTCCGCGCCCCGGCCTGGGTGCGGATTGGGTCACTCTTCTTCACCTTAATGAGCGGGCCGTTGGGGTTGCTGCTGTTTTTGCTGTGGCGTTTCTTTGGGGCCGGGGCGAAGGAGGCGCTGAATGACTCTCAGGAGCAACTTTGAGCTGGCCTGCCCGGAGCGGGTATCGTCTTGAGTGATCTGCGTCCCCGATCAGCTAAAGCGACAGATACGGCACCACAAACCAAAACGGCCCCAACAGCGTCAGTAAAGCCAACCCGGCGTAGCAGCCCGCCACCAGCCAACCCGCCGGTACGGGCCAGCGCCGGGCCAGGCACGTCCGGGCCACCACGCCGGCCAGGGCCAGCCCGACGATCAACAGGCCCCATTTATCCAGACCCCCGCTCCGCAGAGAGGCCACCGCGATCCACACCAGGGCCAGCCCCAGGCCCCCGGCCAACCACCACCCCCGGCGGGGGGCGAAGGCTTCGCTCAGGCCGAGGGTGAAAAAGAGGCCGAGGGGGATGATGACCGGGAAGAGGTAGCGGCCCTGCAACTGTTTGAAGCTGAGGTTGTAGCCGCTGTAGGCCAGGAGCATCAGGGCGATGGCGGCGGCCAAGACTGTTAACCCCTGTTTCTGGGCCCTTGAGACAGGGTGGGGCAACCCCTTATCATCAAAAATCGTAAATCGTAAATCGTAAATCGTAAATATCGCTAATCCACCGACAGCGATAAGCGTCAAAATCGTCAGCAGGTGATAGGTACGGCCATCCATCGGCACGGCCATCCAGCCGAATTGGCCCCAGAAGCTGCGGAAGGTGACGGTCACAAATTCACGCAGATAAGCGAGCAGACCGACCTCGGCCACATAAGCGGCGGTGCGTAACTGACCGACTACGACGGCGTCGTGCCGGATGAGGCCCAGGAGGTCGAAGTTGCCGTACAGCAGGGCGTTCCGCACATACCAGGGCAAGGCGATGAGCAAGGCCAGGCCGTAGACCAGCACCGCTCGCCGGGCCAGGCGGAGCCAGTCCCGCCCACTCTCCAGCCACAGGGCCAGGACGATGAGCGGCACAGCGATGTAGACGGTCATCTTGGTGAGGAGGGCCAGACCGAGGATGATTGGTAATTGGTAATTGGTAATTGGTAATTGTTTGTCAGTTGTCAGTGGTCGGTTGTTAGTTGTTGATTTTTGGGGCGCGGGAGCCACTGACGACCGACGACTGACCACTGACATTAAACCCTGGGTTAACTTCAACAAAATAGCGGCGAAGATGAGTTCGGCCAGGGCGTCATTGTTGACGGAGGAAAGGATGGCGACGTGCATGGGGACGAAGGCGACGAAGGCCATTGTGCCGAGGGCGATGGCTGGACGCTGCGGGCAGATAGTTCGTCCGATGAAATAAGCCAGCGTCACCACGCCCGCGCCGAGGGTGACGGAGAAGAGACGCAGGGCCAGCAGCGAGCCGTTGCTGATGAGGAAAACCGGCGCAGCCAGCAGATAGTAAAGCGGCGGCTGGTGAAATTCGTAGCAGAGGCCGTCGATGGGCAGCTCCGGGGGAAAGCGACGGGCGGTCAGTTCGCCCAGATAAGCCTGATCGTAACAGCCCGGCACCAATTCGGGGAAGCGAAATTCGGTGGCCAGGGTGCGGATGTAGTTGTAATGGGCCGGTTCGTCCGGCGCTTGCCAGGCCGGGGTCAGCGTGGCGTATAACCCACCGGCCACCAGGTAGGTCAGCAGGATGAGGCTAAAGAGCAGGGCAGGAAGACGCATTACCCTAAAAATTCTTTTTGGGTATTGCTCGCCAGGGATTGCCAAATCCCGGCCTTATTGAACCTGTGTCGGGGATTTGGCAATCCCCTCAGAGCGTTAAATACAGTTTTTTCAAGTGAATTAAAAATTTTCCACTTTTCCATTTTTCCAATCCTCACACTCTGCCCCTCTTCCATCTTTCCAACCTTCCAACTCTTCCAACTCTTCCACTCTCCCACCCTTCCTTACGCCCACCGTTCCTCCATCTCCCGGCGGAAGCGAATAACCGGATCGGTGGCCTCATACTCAACATCGGCCCAGCGCACGATCTGCCCGGCGGCGATGTCGTTTTTGAGCTTGACCTGATGGGCCAGGCCGATGGGCAACCCGTCGGCTTTGAGGGCAGCCTCGGCCGGGAGCAGCGATCCATAGACACAGTAGCCCCCCTCGCCATCCAGCACTTCCCCGGTGGTGAGCGCCCGTTTGGCCGTGGCCACCACATCCCCCCGAAAGCCGGTGGGCGAGCCGGTCGGTTCGTGCCGCAGCCCGGCTTTCAAGACACTGACCGTCAATTCGAGACCGACCAGATGGTAGGGGCGGTACAGGGCCGTGTAGCGCCCGGTCGAGTCGGTCAGCAGGCCGTACTGGGCAAAACAATCCCGGACATAATCGCCGGGCGCTTCCAGGGTAACATAGACGCCCCAGCGCAAATCTCGATAGACCGGGCGGCCATCCCGCTCCAGGCTGGAGACGACTTCGACCGTCCCTTTGTGGCTCAGTTGGCCGCCGTCGCTGCGGGGGCGGCCAATGTGGGGTAGATCATCGACGCCGCAGGGGGGAAAGCGCAAGCCCTCCGGCTGGGGCCGCAGGCCGGTAGCGTTGGCCACCGCCGCCATCTCAATGGCCGATTTGGTGCCATCCAGAAAGGAGTTGAACATCTGGGCATTGAAATCACCCTGCGCGACGGTTTCCTGACTGAAACCGTAGTAATCCCAGACCGTGGCCGGGGTCGAGGTGTGATAGACCGGCAGATATTTGGTCCCTTTCCCGGCACAAACCACCTCGAAACCGCTGGCGGCGGCCCATTCGACCAGCTCACAAATGAGGGCGGGCTGGTCGCCATAGGCCAGGCTGTAGACGACGCCGTTCTCTTTGGCTCGTTGCGCCAGCAGCGGCCCGGCCAGGACATCAGCCTCGACATTGACCATGACGATGTGGCACCCCTGTTGGGCGGCTTCCAGAGCGTATTGGATGCCCGCCCTGGGGTTGCCCGTCGCCTCGATCACCACCTCCAGGCCCTCGGCCTGAATAAGGGCCTCGGCATCCTCGGTCAGGTAGGTTTGTCCGGTTTGGATGGCCTCGGCGAAACTGTGGGCAGCAAACTGGGCCTCCGGCCACTCGGCCCGGCGCAGCGCTTGGCGGGCGCGGTCTAAGTCCAGGTCGGCCACGCCCAGCACGTGCAGCCCGGCAATCCGCCGGGCCTGGCTCAAGAACATCGTCCCGAATTTACCCGCGCCGATTAGTCCCACCCGCAGCGGGCTATCCGCCGCGTCGCGGGCGGCTAATCGTTGTAATAATTGGCTGCCGATCATTGGCTATGCTCCTGTGACTGTCGCCTGATGACGATGCCAGGCGTTACGGTTGAGAAAAGCCAGGGGCTTGAACTGTATAACCCATATTCTGCATAGAGCCAGCAGTGTACCCTGAGAGACGCAAAGTTCAAAATTGGCGTATTGCTCCGGTCTGGTTCGACAAGCCCGCTCAAGCCATTGGCAACCTCGATTTTTAATCTACAATTAGCCCAACGCAACCACCCAATCTAAGCACTGTTTTAAAAGTCTTCCAGGGTCCACAGATAAACACAGATTGACACTGATATTATCAAAATTCGTTAGTGTCATTAGTTTTTCGCCACCGTCAGGTCATCTGCCATCGCTGGTCGCCCGAAACCCACGACCTCAAAGATTTTCTGGCCCGTAATCAAGTCCCCTACCGCTTCATCGAGGATTACTGCGTCCGGCCCATCAATCCGTCATCAAAATAGGCCGGCGTGCAGAGAATCTCAGTACATCCAATTTTCGCTCAAAAGGGAAAGCACGAAATTTTACCACGGGTTCACAGCGGCACGGAGAAAAGAAATGAAAAAACTCTGTGTCGCCGTGTCTTGGTAGTTCACTTCTGTTTGGTTCCGGCTCGTCCGGGTCAGGGATGACGCACCGGGTCGAAGGGGATGGTCTGAAGCCCCACATTCTCAAAGCCGCCGGCGGTTGGATAGTAGACGACGATTTGCAGCGTCGTGGGCGTCACCCCGGCGGGCAGATCGAGGGCGTAGACATCCCGCACGAGGTGGCCGGTGGGCCAGCGGCTCGTGGGATACAACCCCCAGACCGGCTGGTGATCCTGAATGAGCGGCTCTCCGGCCCGGTCGATGATCTGGCCCTCAACCAGGGGCCGAACGGAGATGGTGTAATCCACCGTTAACGGCTCGCTCGTTTGCCAATACAGGGCGATTTGCCAATTGGGCCGGATGCCTCGGCGGGCCACCGCTTCAGGCAGCGGATAATCAGCCGGGAGGGGGTCCCAGCCGACCAGTCGCAACCGGTCCCCGAATTGCAGATCGAGCCGCTCGGCGCTCGCCGGTAGCTCGGCGCGGGTCTCACCGGTCAGGTGGATCAACTGCACCCCGGCGGCCTGGGGATAAATCGCCTCGTCCAGAAGAATATCCGGGGGCATCGTCGCCGCCCGCCGGCTCACGTAGAGCGGAACGTCCTTTTGGGCCGCACCCGGCCCATCGACCCCGTCTCCGGTCACCGGCTCGATCTGCGGAACCACGCCCCAGACCGTATGCAGATATTGGAGGGCCACCCGCTCCTCGAAATCAACGGCGATGCGGGCCGGGGACCGGGGTCTATCGGCCAGAATGGCCCAGCCGGGATCGAGGCCGGTGTCAGTGGGCAGGTTCCGCTGAGTGGCGGCGGGCAAGTTGGTGATGAGACGATATATCAATAGGCCGGTCAAGATAATGAAGAATGAACAATGAAGAATGAACGATGAAGAATGAAGAATGAAGAATGAAGAATGAACAGTGGGGGACGAAGGACGAGTGACGAAGGCGCGTTGGAGACGTTCGGCCACGGCTATGATTCCGGCGGCGAAGCCGATTATAAAAATGGGATAGGCGGGGATGATGACCTGGAACCAGTTGCCGAAGCGGTAGCCCCAAGAGAAGAAAAGGTAGATGAGCAGGGTGGCGTACAGAAAAATAGCTCGCCGTCGGCCCAGACAGGCCAGACCGAGCAGCCCGCCGATGAAAACCGGCCAGGTTAGCTCCTGCCAGATCAGGGCTGGAAATTCGGCTGTGAACATATTTTGGAGGGCCAGGCCGGGGGCCAATTCATCCCGTCCCTGTTGGATGGTCAAAAATTGAATGAACCAGGCCCAGGTCGAGGGCCAGTCGCCCGCGCCGCGCCACTCCGGGTGTTGAGCGCCCCGGATGTAGATGTAAGCGTAGCTGAGAAGGGGCAGCAGGGCCAGCCCGACCGCTTGCAGCACCAGTTTGGGCCGTTTGAGGTAGGTCAGCAGCATAAGTGATTGCTTGTCGGAACGGCGGGCAAAGATGAACCACAGCAGGGGCGGTAGGATGAAAAGGGTGGTGACCATATTGGCCAGCATCGTGCCGCTGACGAAGGCCATTCCCAACAGGGTCGAGTCGCGGGGCTGTTCATCCCACCGAAAAGCCAACCAGATGAGCAGCAGGGTTTGGAAGACGGCGCTGGTATACTGCTCGGTGGTCACGCTGTAGTACCAGAAAAAGAAGGTGACGGCGTAGAAAGCGGTCAGCAGCGGCGGCAGCCACCACCGGCGGCCTCCGACGTAGTGCAGGATGAGGTAGAGCATTAGCAGCGAGGCCAGTCCCCACAACATCGAATAGGAAGATAGAATTTGGATCGGGTTGAGCAGCCCACCAAGTAGCGCCTGTCCCAGCCGAAACCAGAGCCAGCCACCCATCGTGTAGAGCGGATAGCCGGGGGCGTTGCTGGGCCGGGCTTCGACCTGGGCGTATTGGTGGGTGATGAGGTCGCCGCCGGTCAACTCGTCGGGCCGCAGCCCATTGTCCAGGGTAACGAGGTATAAAATGGCGACGGCCA
>CAZWZZ010000381.1:0-6286 GCA_964638395.1 uncultured Caldilineaceae bacterium | reverse complement strand
TCAGTAGACCGCAATCGCACCCTTCGATACAACCTCGTACCTCGGTTTACTCAGGATGCCTGCGGTCTACTGAGTATATGGTGTTGATTGAACTATCTACAGTCTAACGGGGAATTATGCAGAAATTGTGCAGAACTTTTTTAGATCGTGTGCAATTACCGCCCAGAGACAAGCCTTAATGGGTCATTAGTTATTTGGTAACATTGACGCTGCCCCAGGCGACATCTATAATTTCAAGTGAATAAAAGTAGGATCAATAGGCGCTTGCCCGGCAAGTTAACAAAGATAAAACCTCAGTACGTTCAAATTCTTGCGCTCCAAGCCGGTTTGTAACCGGCGTCGAAGGTTAACCTCTTCCGAGCATAAAACTGAGCCTCTTTGTCAACTGACAGCCTCCGTTGGACAGTCAACACGGCACGGCAGCCAAACTTGCCACCCAACCCATTTCGTAATCGTCCGTGCGTAGATGACAGCCACGCTACGTGATGCCCGGAACCGACATCTTTAGGCAAGTTTACCATCGTCAGGTTCTGTGCTTCACGTTTCCCTCTGCTCAACATCTATGTATGGTTTAGTTCGAGGCATAGATGGATTTAACCGACTCCACCATCGCCCAATATCAAATTGTTGAAAAAATCGGCCAGGGCGGGATGGCCACCGTCTACAAGGCTTACCAGCCCAGCCTGGATCGCCACGTGGCGGTCAAGGTCATGGCCTCCGACCTGTCCCGCTCGGAAAATTTCGCCGTCCGCTTCGAGCGGGAAGCGCGGGCCATCGCCAAGTTGCGCCATCGCAACATCTTGACCATCTACGACTATGGTCGCCAGGATGATATGCTCTACCTGGCGATGGAGTATGTCGAAGGGGGCACGCTCAAAGAGCGGCTGGGCTGGCCCCAGAAGCTCAGTTATGCCGTGGACATCATTACCCAGATCGGCGGGGCGCTGGCCCACGCCCATCGCCAGGGGGTCATCCACCGGGACATCAAACCGGCCAACGTGCTGGTGGCCAACGACGACTGGCTGCTGCTGTCCGATTTTGGGCTGGTCAAAATGGCCGAGGAGAGCGTGCAACTGACGATGAGCGGCACCAGCCTGGGCACGCCCCAATATATGTCTCCCGAACAGGCCCAGGCGATGGAGATCGACCAGCGTAGCGATATTTACTCGCTCGGCGTCGTCCTGTACGAAGCCATCACCGGGCAAACCCCCTTCGGCACCGATAACCCGGTGGCCATTATAATGAAGCATATCAACGAGCCGATCATTCCGCCCCACACGTTGCGGCCCGATCTGCCGCCCGGTATGGAGCGGGTCATCCTCAAGGCTCTGGCCAAATCGCCGGAAGATCGCTACCAGCGCATGGATGATTTTCTGGAAGATTTGCAAGCGACCCAGGCTACGTCTGACAATCTTGAGGCCGGGCCGGCGGCTAACGGCGCGGCAGCCTCGGCTGATCCGGTCAAAGAGTATGCCACTACGGCCACCCCGGTTCCGCCGACGAAGGTACGCCACGCTCGTCGCAAGCGTGGTTTTCCCTGGCTCGGCCTGTCGATCAGCGTCATCATTCTGCTCATCATCGGCCTGTCCGCTTTCATTTTTAGAGATTCGGTGCCGGCGCTGGCTGCGGTCCTGTATGAGGCCGGGGCGTTGCCCCCGGCGGTCAGCGAAGTCATTATGCCGCCGACGGCCACCCCAACCGAGGGCGTGACCGAGGCAACCTCTGTGACCCAATCGACGACCACGGCCACCGATTTTACGCCCTCGACCGTGCCCCCCACGCCAACCCCAATTGTCGAGGGAACATCAACGCCCACGCCCGCCCCGCCGACGGCCACGCCGCTGGTCATCACCACCCGCCTTTCGGAGCGGGACGGGGCGGAGATGGTCTTTGTGCCCGCCGGGGCGTTTCTGATGGGCAGCGAGTCGCTGGGGGATGATGAGCGCCCGGTGCGGACGGTTTTTCTGGATGATTTTTGGCTTGATCGTTACGAAGTGACCAACGAGCAGTTCAGCCGGTTTGTGGAGACGACCGGCTATGAAACCGAGGCCGAGCAGGAAGGCTGGGGCTGGATCTCCGCCGGAGCGGAGTGGGAAGCGGTCGATGGGGCCAATTGGCGCCACCCGGCCGGCCCCGACAGCGACCTCGACGGCAAGGCTGACCATCCGGTGGTGCTTATCAGTTGGGCCGATGCGAACATCTACTGCCAGTGGGCTAACAAGCGGTTGCCAACCGAGGCCGAGTGGGAGAAGGCGGCCCGGGGGCCGGCCGGCGCGGTCTATGCCTGGGGCGAGTCGTTCGATGCCACGCTGGCCAACACCGAAGAGGGCGGCTATGGCGACACGCTGCCGGTCGGCAGCTTTTCCCCGGCCGGGGATAGTCCCTACGGGGCGGCGGATATGACCGGTAACGTCTGGGAGTGGGTGGCCGATTGGTACGACAACGATTATTATCAAGAGGCTCCGGCTGACAATCCCCCCGGCCCCCCGACCGGCAGCGACAAGGTGCTGCGCGGCGGTTCCTGGCTATTCGATCAACTGTACGCCCGCAGCGCCTTCCGCTATAACGTCCGGCCCGACTACACCTATGATTTTACCGGCTTTCGCTGTGCCGGTAGTGACTGATTTATTCTACGGTTTGAAGAGCCATCTAAAACGTAAAACGAAAAACGTAAAGGTTAGGAATGAGCCGTAAATAACTTGTGCATTTGAAATCGTTGTAATTGGTAATTGGTAATTAGAGATTGAATAACCATTTACCAATAACCAATTACCCGATGAGACTGCACAACTTATTAAATTCCCGTTCCTTAATGACGTAACAAAATCTGACGTTTTACGTTTTATGGGTTAGTTGCCTATTTTGAAAAAATTAAGCCTTCGATTGGCTTAAAGCACCCTAACAACGCCAACGCCGCAACAACGGATTACGACATGCAACGAATACACCACCCACCGAAAATTTTTCTCTTGTTTTTTGTTCTACTCATCAGCCTCTTCGTGCCGCCCGCCGTGCAGGGTCAAGAGGAGGATGAGGCCCAGAATCGGGCCGTACCCGGCCTGGATGTCATCATTTTGGTCGATGAGTCGGAGACGATGTGGAACACGACCGACCCCGACGGCATCCGGGTCAACACCGTCAACTTCTTCATCGACGTTCTCAGCACGGAGCAGTCGAGCGAGGGGCACCGGGTCGCGGTCATACCTTTTGGCTCCCGGCCCACGGTCATCCCCTACGTTTTGCTAGATGACCCCGACGCCGCCGAGCGTCTCAAGAGCCAATACGCCGAGGCCCACGCCGCCATCGAGCCGACCCAATCTTTGCAATATACCGACATCAACGCGGCCCTGCGGGAGGCCCTGCTGTTGGTTGAGCAGGATCGGGACCCGACTCGCAAACCGGCCATTCTGCTCATCTCTGACGGCCAGCCAACCACGCCCCGCGTCAGCGAGGAGAAGGGGCAAGAGGTGGTCGAAACCTACCTGGCCGAGACCCAAAGCCTGATCGAGCAGTTGAATCAGCACGAGTATGAAGGGGAAAGCTGCGGCAACGCCGACGGGCTGCCCTTCTTCACCATCGGCATGGGCATCGACAAGCTCCAACGCAGCTCGACGCCGGAATTTTTGGCCCTCTACCGCCAATTCTGGCAGGGCGTGGCTACCCAGACCAACGGCTACTACCGTGAGGCGGCCCGCTTACAGGAGATGCAGGGCATCAGCACCTACATCTTCTCCGAGCTGCTCTGCACCCCGGCCACGCCGACGGTCACTTTCCGCGAGTCCCAGACGTTGGAGTATCAGGTTTACAAGAGTTATTACCAAATCATCTTCACCATCTCCGGCAAGGAAAATCCCGATCTGGTCGGCCAAATTTACCGGCCTCAGGCCGACGGCAGCCCCGGCGGTGATCTGCTCCGGCCGGATGAGCCGGGCATCAGATATGAGGCCGGTCCCGATTACGAGGTGTGGCGGGTCAACTTTACCGAACCGTGGGAGGGAACCTGGCAGATTGCCCTGGCAGGGGAAGGCCAGGCCGAGTTTAGCTACGTCATCTTCCCGAACGTCGCTATCAACTTGAAGGAGCCGAACAATGGCTTCCAGCCGGTGGATCGCCCCTTTGATCTGCGGGCCAACATCACCGACGAAACGGGCGAACCGCTGGAAGTGCCGGTCTCCGATTTTCAGGTGGAAATCGAGAGCGAGGATGTCCGCAAGGTGGTCAGCCTGGAGCCGGACGGCACTGACTTTGCCGCCGAACTGGAGCCGCTGGGCGAGGTCGGGGAGTATTCGCTGACCTTCTCCACGATTTTGCCGGATGGCTCGCCCCTGTTCGAGCATAAATGGGTGACGCTCATCTCCGCGCCCTGGGCCGAAATCACCGCCCCGACGAGTGGTCAGAGTTACGCGCCGGGCGAGGAGGTTCCCCTGGAGGCCGAGGTTCACCTGACCGGGGCTGTGCCGCTCGACGGCTTGAAGCTGGGCACCACCGTGACGCAGGGCGACGAAGTGGTGCAGACTGTCGAATTGAGCCGGGGCGAGGTGGTCGATGTTGGGGATGAGGAGCGGGTCGTGACTTTCAGCGGCACGCTACCCCCGCTCGATGACGCTGGCGATTATGAGGTGCAAGCCCAGTTGATGGCTATTCTGCCCGGTGGCCGGGTTTTCGACCAGGAAACCGGCTCGACCCCGCTGTCGATTGCCCTGCCGCCCACGCCCACGCCAGCCCCCTCACCGACCAACACGCCGGTGGTCACGGCGGTCGAGGTCGTGCCCCCGGCTGCGGCGGCGGAACCGGCCCCGACCGGATTGGCCGGGTTGCTGGGTGGTTCTTGGTGGCCCTGTCTGGCTTTGCTGCTCCTGTTGCTATTGCTGGCCATTCTGGTCTTCTTCTGGCGACGGCGTCAGGAGGAGGAGGAAATGCCTGACAAAATCAAACTCCTGGCAACGCTGATGAAATCCCGCCAGGAGAATGGTCAGCAGCCCTACCTGCTCATTCTGGGCAGCGGCGACTCGATTATGCTGGGCAGCGATTCGATGCGAACCATCGTCGAGTCCGTGGCTGAGGCGGAGGATTTGGAGCAGTTCCACCAAAAGTTGGACAGTTTCAGCCCGGTTGAGCGGTACTCGCTGCTGAAGAAACATTTCGAGGAGGCCCGCCTCTCGACCGGCTACCGACGGCTGGCCCAGTTAGCCAACGAGGGTTACTTCAACCTGGTCTTCACCACCAACCTGGACCCCTTCGTGGAGAAATCGCTGGCCAGCAACAACGGTAAAGAGCCGGGCCATCAACTGTTGATTTGTGGACAACAGGCCACGACGGAGACGCTAGAGGCGCTGGAGAGTGAGGAGCCACGGGTCAAGGTGGTCAAGCTGCACGGCGATGTCGATGCCCGCAACTTTGCCTTCACCCCCAGCGAGGTGTCAACCTTCGGCGGCGACAGCGAGCGGGTGCTGCGCCAATATCTGGGCCACGATTTCATCATCATCGGCCACGGCTCGCGGGATTACGACATCAACCGGGCCATCGAGCCGAAGGGCGGCTCCATTTGGTACATCAACACCACCCCGCCCCTGGCTGACGGCCCCCTCTACCGGGCCATGCGCTCCCGCCGGGCCGAGACCAACATCATCGACGGCCCCTTCGGCGAATTTGATCGCTTTTTCGAGGCGTTGTATCGAGAATTGATGCGGTCGTAATTTTTCAAAGAACTATATTTTCAGAGCAGCCGATGATTATTCGCCCACAAAATAAGCTTGATGAATCCGTATCGCACGCTTCCCTTTCACAACCCCGATCACATAGGTTTTTGAGTGGCTTTTATGACAATCTTTGCGGATAGGACTTACGCAGTTGGCTCGGAGGCGGTTTGTAACCGCCGTCTTCGAGGGTTACAAACCCTCTCAGAGCGTCAACTGCGTAACTCATATTCTTATTGGAATGGGCAATTTTTGCCGTTCTTTCTACCGCCAGACGAGGCAAGGGAATATCGAAAGGTAGATCAGTGGCATTGCTCGCTGTTTGGTTAATTTCTTCCGTAAGATCAGCATCTTCAAGTGTACTCTCTTCGAGCATAGACTCTTCTTCCCCTTCGGTTTTTTCTGTTGGTTTAGTTAATGGTATTATATCTGCTGCCACTTCTTTCCCTGAGGCAAAAGGGGTCTTACTGCTAATAAACACGCCCCCTTCGATACACTTCGCTACTCAGGATGCTTGTTTATTAGGGTTAGCGCGATGTCATTAAGTTAGTAGCATCCCGAGTAGGTGAGCGTAGCGAAACCGTATCGAG
>CAZWZZ010000380.1:0-6296 GCA_964638395.1 uncultured Caldilineaceae bacterium | reverse complement strand
ACCTCATAGCCGGCCGCTTCCAACACCTTGACGGCGGCCTGGCCCAGATGGGGATAGTTGTACTCGGTCCAGGTATCGTTGAAGAGCAACACCTTCTTGTCGCTGCTCAGTTTGTCGGCCCGTCGTCGGAACCAGCTTGAAAATGGCTCCGGGGCAAAGCGGGGAAACTCACGCGCCCCGGCGATCCCCAGGCGGCCCATCAGCCATTGCACCGGCGGCAGATCGAGCGTCAGATTGGCCAGCCGCAGCCCGCCCGGCAGGGCCGCCGCCAGCTTCGACAGCCGGGGCACGTTGCCGATCAAATAATCCCGCAGGCTGTAGCCGTTACGCGCTTTGTATTGGGCCTTGAACTCCGTTTTGATGCGGGCCATATCGACCGCGCTGGGACATTCACTCTTGCAGGCTTTGCAGCCGATGCACAGCTCAAAGACCTCGTACACATCCCGGTCGCCGATGGCCGCCACCGGCAGCGTGCCCGACAGCACGGCCCGAAAGATGTTGGCCCGCGCCCGCGTCGTGTCCTGCTCCTCCAGCGTGGCCATATAGGAGGGGCACATCACCCCCATGTCCAGCTTGCGGCAGACGCCCGCGCCGTTGCACATCTCGATGGCCCCATCCAGCCCCTTTTCGTGGCTCCAATCGAGGAAGGTCGGCAGCGGGGCGGCGTGGTAGGCCGCGCCGTAGCGCAGATTGGCGGTGGGGTCGGGGGCCTCGACGATTTTGCCGGGGTTGAGGCGATGGTCGGGGTCGAAGATGGTTTTGATGTCGCCCAGCGCCCGGTAGAGCGTCGGGCCGAAGAGACGGCGGTTGTAGGTGCTGCGCTGGAGACCGTCCCCATGCTCGCCGCTGGTGACGCCGCCATGCTTGAAGACCAGCGTCGCCGTCGCCTCGCCCAGCGTCTTCATAATCTCCACCCCCCGCGCCGATTTGAGGTTGATGCGGGGCCGGATGTGCAGACAGCCGGCCGAAGCGTGGCCGTAGATGCCCAACTCCGTGTCGAAATGGCGGGCCAGGGCTATCAAATCAGCCACGTAGCCGGGCAGGGCCGCCGCCGGAACGGTGAAATCTTCCAGGACGGGAATGGGTTTGTAATCGCTGCGGGCGCTCATAAAGATGCCCAGACCCACTTTCCGCACGGCCCACACATTGGCCTGCGCCTCCGGCTCCAGCGCCCGCGAGACGTGGCAGCGCACGTTGTGTTTCTTGAGGTGCTGCTCCAAATGGTCGAGCTTGCCCCGCAGTTCCGTTTCGCTCTCGCCGTAAAACTCGACCATCAGCAGGGCTTCCGGCGTACCCTCGACGAAGGTCAGCAGCCGTGAATATTGGGGCTGTTGGCGGGTCAACTCCAGCAGCAGCCGGTCCATGACCTCCACCGCCGAGGGGTTCAGCTCTAAAATCAACGAAGCGGCTTCCATCGAAGCGACCATATCCTCGAATTGGAGGATGGCCAGGGCGGTCATTTTGGGCCGGGGCATCAAATTGAGCGTGGCCTCGGCGATGACGGCCAGCGTGCCCTCGGCGCCGCAGATGAGGTGGGCCAGGTTGGGCTGGTGGGGCCGCCCGGCGGGATCGCCCGGATGGCGGTAGGGGGCGTCGGGCAGGAGGTAGTTGAGGTTGTAGCCGCTGGCCCGCCGCCAGTGACGGGGCCAGTGGGCCTGGATTTCGGCCTCGTTGGCCTCGATGATGGCCCCAACTTCATCCCAAAGCTGCGCGGCTCGCCCGCTGCCCCGGCCCGGCCCGAAGGTCGCCAGCCCGCCATCGGCCAGAATGGTTTTTAGCTCCAAAACGTGGTCGGCAAACATGCCGTACAGAATGGAGTGGGCACCGGTGGCGTTGTTGCCGATGCAGCCGCCGACACAGGCCCGGTCGGCGCTGGCCGGGTCGGGGCCGATCATCAGCCCTGCGGCCCGGAGGCGGCGGTTGAGTTGGCCCAGCGGCAGACCCGGCTGGACGCGCACGGTGCGGGCTTCGGCGTTGATGTCGAGCAGCTTGTGCAGATAGTTGGAGGTGTCGATGATGACCGCCTCGCCCACCCCCTGGCCCGACAGGGAGGAGCCACCGCCACGCGGTAGCAGCGGCATTTTGTAATCAGCACACACCGCGACCGTGGCCGCCAAGTCCTCTGCGGTGCGGGGGATGACCACGCCGAGGGGCATAATTTGATAGTTGCTGGCATCGGTGGCGTACAGAGTGCGGCTAATTCTATCGAAGCGAACGTCCGCCGTCGTGTGCCGCTGAAGCTCATTGATAAGATCGGGCAATGGGGTTGGCATGGTCACTCTCCACGTTGAAAACAGCTTTTAGGCAGTTCCAAGATTTAAATGATCCCAAAGTTAGATGATGAGTCAGTGGTCAGTTGTCCTTTGTCCTTTGCAACTGACCACTGACAAAGGACAACTGACCCCAAGCTCCGATTTTTGGGATCATTATTTTTCTGGAACTCCCTTTAGAGAAATCAGCCCGATTATAGTGCAGGTTCAGAGAGAGTTCAAACTATTTGACATTACACCACTACGCAGTATAATAGGCCAAACATAAAAAAAGCGCCGCCCCGGGGTGCAGGAACACCCCGAAAGCGGCTAACCACCCAAACTGAGAGAGCAGTTCGGGCGGCTGCGGTTATTGTACCATATCTTCACCGGTCTCAGGAATCGTAGCGGCCACTTTCACGCATGACGTTGGGGGTGGCCGTTTTTTTATGGGCGTCGCCCCATTGGGGAGATTGAGGGATTGGGAGATAGTCAGGCGGTAATCGCCAATCTCTAATCTCTAATCTCCTCCCTGAAAAGGAGACGGTGATGAAACCATTGAGTATCAGAGAGGGACATATCACGCTGCGGCTGTCGCCGAGCCAATGCGCGATGATTGCCAGGGCGTGCCGCTTTGCCGGTGAGGAAACGTTTGGCGGCGAGGTCGAGGTGTGGCGGACGATGGGCACGCTGTTTCAGGCGTGCGCCATTGCCGGGTTTGCCCAGTGGCATATGGGGGCCGGAGATTTGCAGGCGTTGGATGATGAGATGAAAAACAACCAGTTGTAGGCAATATTGTAGGCAATAGCCCGGATCAACCGGCGGGCAGGATAAAATAGAAGGTGCTGCCCCGGCCGACCTCGCTCTCGACGCCGACATCACCGTTGAGCTTTTCGATAATGCGGCGGACGATGGACAGCCCCAGGCCGTATCCTTCGGCTCGTATTTGGGACAGCCGGGTGAAAGGGATAAATAGTTTACTCTGTTCCTCGGTAGAGAGGCCCGGGCCATTGTCCCGCACCCAGAAACGGACCCGGCCATCCGGCTGGGTGTTGGCCCCCAACGTCACCGAAGGGGGCTGCCCGCCATATTTGATGGCGTTGCTAACGTAGTTGACCCACACCTCTTCGACCCAGGGGCCGTACCCGATAGCCGCAGGCCAGGCGGCCGGTTCGATGATGTGGGCCTGATGCTTCTCGATCATAAAGTCCAGGCGATGTTTGGCGTTCTCGACAATTTGCTCCATTTTAAGCGATTTCGTTGTGACCGCTTGTTTGCGGACGCTGGCCAGCAGCAGCAATTCATCAATGATATTGTTCATCCGCTGGCCACTATCCAGGATAGATTGGAGATGATGCAGTATCTCCTCATTGCTCAGATCATCGAAGATGCTAATCACCAGGCTGGACAGGCCGACAATCTGGGCCAGGGGACTTTTGAGATCGTGGGCGACGGTATGGCTGAAAGCATCCAACTCTTGGTTATGTTCCTGGAGATCGACCATGTATTTTTGGAGCGATTTTTCAGCCTGCCGTTTTTCTTCCAGCAGCCGTTGGTTGTAGAGTGCCTTGTTGATGACCGCCGGGAGCAATTCAAAATAGCCACCCTCGGCATCTTTGACGATATAATCAGCCGCGCCCAGTTTCATGGCCTCGACGGCAATCGGTTCATTGCCCGTGCCGGTGACCATAATCATCGGCGGCGGCGTATCGTTGGCGGCTAGAATACGGATGACCTCGATACCTTCCCGGCCCGGCATGCGCTGGTCGATGAGGAGAACGTCGTAGCGGTTGGTCTGATATTTGGCTAAGCCTTCCTGACCATCGATGGCAATATCGACAGCGTAACCGGCCCGCTCCAGTCGCCTTTGCAAAAGGCGAGCCAGCCCGGTATCATCCTCCATATAAAGGACGTGGATCACGTCTGGCATACAGTTCTAAACTCCGTTTGGAATCTTGACGACGGTTAAAAATAGCCCCAACTTTTGGATGGCTTCTGAAAAACGTTGATACTCGACCGGTTTGGTGATATAGATGTTACAGCCGAGTTGGTAACATTGAAAGACCTCGTATTGATTGTCCGTGGTGGTTAAGACAATGACCGGAATACGACTGGTCGTGTCGTCCATCTTGATTTGTTTGAGGACTTGATAGCCATCGAGTACGGGAAGATTGAGATCGAGCAGCATCAATAGGGCCTGGGCGGGATCATTGCCTAAATATTTCCCCCGGCTGAACAGATAATCAAGAACCATCTGCCCATCATCAAAGGTGATGATTTTATTACCCACCTTGGCCCGGCGCAAGTTTTTCTCGATGAGCCGGGCGTGACCGGGATCATCCTCTACCAGCAGAATCGTGACTTCCTCATAATTTGCCATAATCATATTCTGTTCACTCATCAAGCCCCTCTCACAATTGCTTGGGTATTTTTATACTGAAGATAGCGCCCGCTCCCTCTTCAGATCGACACCAAATCTGCCCGCCGTGTCGGCGCACGAGCATCTGCACATAGGTCAGCCCCATGCCTTCACCGGGGACGGTTTGCGGCCCAACACGACGAAAAATCTCGAATATCTTGGGCATGTCATACGCGGCGATGCCCCGGCCATTATCCTGAATGTGAAACGTTACTTCTGTAGCGCTGCTTTCGGCACGGATGTTTATTTTACCAGGCCGATCAGGATCGAGATAGTTGATGGCATTGGACAACAAATTACTCATAATCTGCTCCATCGACGTCCGGTCGGCGATGATCTCCGGCAAATCCCCCACCTTGACCTCAACCTGCTGCTGCTCGATCTGGTGGGCGAAGCTCTGGACGGTTTCGAGCAGTAAGTGATTCATATCGAGCCGCTCCAGATCAAACTCGCGCCGCCCCAGACGGGACAGCTTTAGAATGGCATTGGTCAGGCTATCCATGCGGCTCACCGCCGCGTCGATGAAATCGAGAGCTTCGGGAATATCCTGTTCGATGGCTGTATTCAGCACGTCCTGTTGCTTTTTATCGAACCGGTCCAGGGTATCGGCCAGCACCTCTTTGAGCGTCTCCATCACGTAGCGCAATTCGCCGGAAAAGCCTTTCAAATTGACCAGCGGCGCTCGGAGATCGTGGGACACGATGTAGGTGAAGGAGCGCAGCTCCTCATTGAGCCGTTCCAACGCCGCCGTGCGTTCTTGAACGCGCTCTTCCAACCTATTATTGGCCTCACGGAGGGATTGCTGGGCTTGTTGGGTTTTGGCAAATTGGTCGCTCAACGCTTCATTGGCCAGGCGATATTGGGCAGGACTGGGGAGGGCCAACGCTTTGGGGATCAGAGGCCATAGCGCCACCGCCGTCGCTAACGAAACCCCGGCCGTCACCGCCTTCGCCCCCCCATCGATCCAGTAAAGCGGTTCCCAAATAACAAAGACACTGATCAGATGGGTTGTGCCGCAGGAAAAGATGAAGAGACCAAACAGGTTGAACATCCATTTGTAGGCCAAATCTTTGCGAGCGCCGACGAAATAGGCCAGGGCAATGGGGATCGAGTAGTAAGCGAGGGCGATCAGGGCATCAGACAGAAAGTGTAGCCACAACAAGCCCGGCTGCCAGGCGATACAGTAGCCGTGGGGCAATAAATCCTCAGTGAAAAGTTGATTGAAACCATCGATGTCCATATGTTTGTTTTCTCCCGATAAATTTTACTCCCCTCAATCCCCCCGGGTACGACCACATTAAACTGTGGAGACCGCCCCGCGATAAATCGCCGGGCTATCTTAGGTGTAAGACTGTTAAAACAGCCTGAAAAACAAAGTCCTGGTGATCCATTTCAAAAGTTTTTGGGATAAAGCCGGGACCACCGCTTTCGCTTGCAGCAAGTCCGTCCCACAGGGAGGCTTCGCACTGACTTGCGTCGTTGGTCCGGCAACCCGCCAAGTCACGGACTTGGCTAACGCGATAATCACCCAAAAACTTTTGGGAAACACCACTAGCCTGCTTTAGCGGGCTTTCACCTCGGATAGCAGGCTGATTTATCGGCCTGCGGGGGCGGTTGCTCCTCAATCA
>CAZWZZ010000379.1:0-6297 GCA_964638395.1 uncultured Caldilineaceae bacterium | reverse complement strand
CGGGAGCCGCACCGAGGTGGTGGCCCTGCCCCCCAACTTCGACGAACGACAAGGGCACGTCACCCTGCAACTGGACCCCAGCCTGGCCGCCGGGATGCGGGACGGCCTCGATTACCTGGAGCATTTTGAGTATGAATGTACCGAGCAGACCGTCAGCCGCTTCCTGCCAAACGTGTTGACCTTCAACGCCCTGGAGTCGCTGGGTATAGAGAATGAGGAACTGGCCCAACGACTGCCCGGCCTGGTCGAAGAGGGGCTGGACAAACTCTACACTCAGCAAAAATCGGACGGCGGCTGGGGCTGGTGGGCCACGGATGAGAGCAACGTCCACGTCACCGCCTATGTTGTCTTCGCCCTGACCAAAGCGCAACAGGCCGATGTTGAAATCTCCAGCACGGTGCTGGCCAACGGGCAAAACTTCCTGTTGGAGCATCTGCAATCGTCTCGCCAGATCAACTCCACCTTCGACGCCAATCGACACGCTTTCGTGCTGTACGCCCTGGCCGAGGGAGGCCGGGCCCCGCAGGATGCCCTGAACGACCTGTTCCAGGATCGGGAGAAGCTGGCCCATTACGCCCGTGCTTACCTGGCTCTGGCCCTCGACCTGGCCGATGCCCAGCAGTATGAGGGCAACATCGACACCCTGCTGTCGGACATCAACAACGCGGCCATTCTCAGCGCGACCGGGGCGCATTGGGAGGAGGATAATTACGATTGGTGGGCGATGAACACCGACACCCGCTCCACGGCCATCATTCTGGATGCCCTGACCCGCCTCGACCCGGAGAATGATCTGATTCCCAACGTTGTCCGCTGGCTGATGGTGGCCCGGCAGGATGGCATCTGGGAGACGACCCAGGAGACGGCCTGGGCGCTGATTGCCCTGACCGATTGGATGGTGGAGACGGGTGAGTTGCAGGCCGATTATGAGTACAGCGTCTCTCTTAATGAAGAAGAAGCCATCAGCGGTGAGGCCACGACGGAAAACGTACAGGAGAGCGTCGAGTTGCAGGTAGCCGTGGCCGACCTGGCCGCCGATGCCAGCAACCTGCTGACTGTGGCCCGCAGCGACGGTAACGGGCGGCTCTACTACAGCGCCCATCTGAAGGTGTTCCTGCCGGTCGAGGAGATCGAGGCCGAAGAGCGGGGCATCATCGTCAGCCGCCGCTACACGCTGGAGTCCTGTCTGGCCGAGCAGGCCGAGGATCGCAGCGTCGTCTGCAACGAGGTCCGCGAAGCCAGCCTGGGGGATGTCATCCGGGTTGATCTGACCATCATCGCCCCGAACGACCTCTACTACGTCGTCGTCGAAGATCCGCTGCCGGCCGGGGCGGAGGCTATCGACACCGGCCTGGCCACCACCAGCCTGCTGGCGATGGACCCCGGCCTGAGCCGCACCAGCCGCAATGCCACCGGCTCCGATGCCTTCTTCGAGGATGTGCCCTACTACTGGCGCTGGTGGCGCTGGTACTCCCGCAGCGAGTTGCGGGATGAGAAGGTCGTCCTCTTCGCCGACTATCTGCCCAGGGGAACCTACGAATTCAGCTACACCATGCGGGCTACCCTGCCCGGCGATTACCACGTCATCCCCACCGTGGCCACCGAGTTCTACTTCCCGGAGGTGTTCGGGCGGAGTGATGGGCGGTTGTTGAGTATTGGGCAGTGATGGCGTCGCTGTCAGCGTGACCACTTTGACCACTCAAAGCCTATACGGTACAATGCCCGCATGAAAGTTCAAGAGATTATTAAGCTCATTGAAAATGATGGATGGTATTTGGTCAAAACTAGAGGGAGCCATCGACAGTTTAAGCATCCGACCAAGAAAGGTAAGGTCACTGTGGCGGGCAAACCTGGTGAGGATGTACGGAAGGGAACGTTAAACAGTATTCTCAAACAGGCAGGGCTAAAAGACAAATAGTTATCGCCAAGATATAGAGAAAGGTCGGAGATTGAAAGTAATGGAAAAATATTTAATCGTGATAGAAAAGAGCGAAAGCGGATTTTCAGCCTATTCCCCTGATGTTTTGGGCTGCATCGCTACGGGTGAGACCTTTGACCAAATCCTAGCGAATATGAAATCGGCCCTGGCGTTTCATTTGAAGGGGTTATTAGAAGATGGCGACGACATACCCCCATCTCGTGGTGTTGAGTCTTACCTTGATGCTGAAAGAGACTCAGAAGGTGAGGAGTATTACCTGACGCATATTGGTATCAAAGATATATTGCCGGAACGAGTAGCCGTTTGAGAAAAGCCGCAGATTGATAATGCTGACGACGTAATCAAAAAACCCCCTCATTTGACGAGGGGGTTTTCTTCGTAATCAGACCAGAAGTGTTAAATTAGACAATCTCTAAATTAACTCTCTTACCATCCTTAGCGGCGCTGGTGCGGAGCAGCGTTCGCATCGCGTTGGCTACTCGCCCATCCTTCCCAATGATCCGGCCCATATCGTTGGGATCGACGCTGAGTTCAAGGACAATCATGGAAGAGCCTTCCACTTCTTCGACTTGAACCTTTTCCGAGTTACTGACTACTGCACGTGCCATGTGTAGAGTTAGGTTTTTTAGATCTCCCATTTTTCGAACCTCCCAATTCGAATACTATTAGATTGTCTTTATGTCTTATAAGTATAGCAAGTTTATGGCTTAAAATCAAGCATATTTTACCCCCCAAAAGTACTAAGCAGTGATGAAGGAAGATTTGAGAAGGTAGAGGGTGTAGATTTGCATAGGCTAGGGCGGGTTAGAACGTTGTCGAATACACCACAACGCCGATGGCTCCAATGAAAACCAAACTGGCCATAAACCAACCGACGTTGAGGGTATTCCAATCGGTGGGGGGGCTGGTGGGAGGATGCGCTGGTGCGCTAGGGGAGGCTGGTGGGATGTCATCGGGGGAGGCGGCGACCCAATGATCCGTCTCATACCGGTACCACTGCTCACTTTCGTGGCCGAACATCCAATAATAGCCATCATCGGCCACCTCAATTAATTCCAGTAGACGGCCTTCGAATGTTTCTTCATCCATTTGACCGGCTTGAAATTGGGCTTTGAGTGTTCTTACAGAATTTTCAACATCGGCAAAGTTAATCATTCGAAGCCTTTCTTGGCAAACATAGACTTGGCGTAGTTCAGAAACTTGAAATGTTAGGTTGACACTGGAACAAAAACCAACGTAAAACGCATTGCGTAAAACGTAAAAATTTGGCGATAACGATCATTACGCTTTACGTTTTTCGTTTTACGGGTCTGTGTAATATTTACCTTCCGGCAGCGTATTCGGCTTGAGTTGTCCCACAATGGTTGATGAAGGTTGGGTATCTTCGGGAGCGGGCGCAGTTATTTCCACTTCCACCGTCTCTTCGTCCGGCAAAGATCTTTTGTCGGAGATGTGGATGATAATCACGGTAATGTTGTCCGACCCGCCGGCTTCATTCGCCAACCTGATCAACTTTTGAACAGCGGCTTGGGGCGAGGTCATAGTCAGGAGCACTTGTTTAATCGTCCCATCACCGATTTCACCCCACAGACCGTCGCTACACAAGATGACGGTGTCACCCGGCTGTACTTTGGCAATAAATTTGTGAATTTCTAATTCAGTCCCCTGTCCCTGTCCCAGGGCTTGATAGAGGACGTTACGACGGGGATGCGTCAGCGCCTCTTCGGGCGAAATTTTGCCCATTTCGACCAGGCGGGAGACCAGCGAATGATCCCGGCTGATAAGTTGGAGGTCATTATCCCGCAACAGGTAAGCCCGCGAGTCGCCGACGTTCATCATCACCAGTAAATCGGTGTGGAGAACCGCTGTAACCACCGTGGTGCCGCCCCCTTTGGTGGCCTCTAAAACGGCATCGTCGGCCTTGGCGATAGCCTCGCTGAGAGCCTTGACAATACCTTCTTCGTAATCAGAGTCCTCCAGGTCGCTGATTTGGGCGTAATACTCTGTCGGAACCGATTTGACGGTTACCGCCGAGGCTACTTCACCTTTTTGATGACCGCCCATACCGTCGGCCAAGACATAGAGATGGCCCTTTGTGATTAAGGAACCGTCGCCTGGGTCTTGAGGAAGCTGGTAATCATCTTCGTTGTGGTCTCGGAGCATACCGGTATCGGTAGAACCGGCATAGTGGAAATACATAGAACTTGAGGACGTATTCGTATTTTGCTTTGTTTCGTCAGGCAATGTCTACTACCGCCTTGTTGAGAATTACTTACCTAAATTCTTACACAAATCATTGATATGGTCAAGAAGATTAGGGTAGCAGCATAGTTGCTATTATAATCCTATTTTCCATAAATTTCCAATTGGGGCAATAGTTAATTAGAACCGTCCCGCAGAGCCTCCCCCTCTTTTCAGCGTTTGCCCTTGCGTGGAGTTTATGCTATTCTCAACCATAATGGTGCTATAATTTTTATCATAACGTAGGCAAAAATTTTAATGAAAGCCACCTCTGCAATGATAGATGAGCCAACTTTTTCGATCAGCCGGCAACGACGCATTGCGGCCTGGTTGGTTCATCTTTTTACCGCCAGCGGCGCGGTTCTTGGGTTGCTCACCTTCGCCGCCATTCACCAGGGTAATTTTATTTGGGCCTTCTGGCTGATGAGTGCCGCTATTCTGGTCGATGCAGTGGATGGGGCCCTGGCCCGGCGGGCCCAAACCAAAGTGGCTGCCCCCAAAATCGACGGTGCCTTGCTGGACAACATCATCGACTATGTCAACTATGTTATGGCCCCGGCCTTCTTTTTACTGGTCGGCGGGTTGCTTCCGCCCCGGTGGGCCATCCTGGGAACGAGTATTATCGTTCTGGCCTCCGCCTACCAATTCACACAGCCCGACGCAAAAACCCGTGACCATTTCTTCAAAGGCTTCCCCAGCTATTGGAACATTGTCGTCTTTTATCTATTCCTGTGGCAAACCTCGCCGTGGGTCAATTTCGTTATCGTTGTCACCCTGTCTATCCTGGTTTTTGTGCCGATCAAATATGTCTACCCGTCCCGGTTAGAGTATCTGACCAGTCGCCTCTGGCTGCGGCAGATGATGTTGGGGGCTACTATTTTATGGGCTGTGGTCACGATCGCCCTGCTCATCATTTACCCCGAGACCAGTGTTATTTTGGTTGGCCTTTCCATTGCCTACCTCGTTGGCTACATTCTGTTGAGTCTGTACCGCACCTTCGTCCCGGTCAAAACTCCCCTCCCGCCCAAAAAACGGTAGGTTATTTTCTTTATTTTCTTTATTTTCTACCACCGCTCCAGCCGCTCACATAGCAGCGAGGCGGCCAGATAGGCGTGCCGTTTTTTGGCCGGGCTGATGTGGGGCAGGCCGAGGATGGCCAACGTGTGCAGATAAAGCCCCTGGTAATAATCGAGCATACTCGTCGATGATCCAACGATTTGCCCGGCCATATAGCGGATACCCTGCACCACCTCGAAGGCTTTCTTTAGCTCTGCCTCCCGGAAGCTGGGCAAGGTGGGCCGGTCATCGAAATATTTGGCATTGAGCAGATACGCCTCAAAAACGTACAACACCCCCAAATCGGCAACGGTCAACAGGGTAAATTTGACATCACTCTCCAACTGGATGAAGTCGCGGAAGAGATGGCCCGGCCCGCTGCGATAGAAATCAATCAACCAGGCCTGGTTATTTTGATCGACCAGGATGTTGCGGCTGTGCAGATCGCCGTGGGTGTAGCAGAACAGAATATCGGCCTCAAGCGTAGGATGTTGCCGGAACCACTCGATAGGGTTCCGCAAGCGCCGCTTCACCTCTTCGACCGTCGGGTTGGCCACGCCGGCCCAGGCCCCCAAGCCCGCTTTTTCCAGGCCCGCCCCCATTTTTTCCTCGCTCAATTTGAGCGATTGGCTGTATAGCTCGACCAGATTGCAACGCTGCCGGTCGGTTTGGTTTTCGTACCAATGGCGACAGGTCCGCATAAACACATCTTTAAGCGCCCGGATGAACTCCGAAGCGGTCCCCTGGTCGTAGAAAGTCGCCAGATCAACACAGGTTTCCAGCGGCGTGCCCACCAGCGTATAAACCAGGCCGCCCAGAAGATAAGTTTGGGCCTGGTTCTGTAGTTGGGTGTGCCGGAAGCCGTCGATAAAATGTTCGATGTACCGCCTATAATTGGTCGCTTCGATATCCGCCTTGCGCCGGGTCGCAATCTTGACCACGACCGGCGTAGCCCAGCCCCCCTCATACCGCGCCCGCACGGACAGGATGGCCGCGCCGCTCTGAGCCATCGCCGGCATTTGCTCTATCGGAATCAAGGAGCTAACCTCAATTCTCTCTGC
>CAZWZZ010000378.1:0-6302 GCA_964638395.1 uncultured Caldilineaceae bacterium | reverse complement strand
CCCCTCGATACGCCTTTTCAAGGCTACTCGGGATGCGAACCGCGTAACTCCTATTGCTAATGACATTTAAGAAACACATTCCTAACGCGGCGCTGCCTGGAACGTCAGAGCGCCACCGGCGTAGGAAATGGTCAAGGTATTACCCGTGATGGTGTACGATTGCGCCGACGAGAGCGACGCCAGATAGTTCTGTTCCTGGTTCATCACCGCTTCTTCGCAGGCCATTTCTGTCGCGGCCAACGGGCCGACGGTGATGTTATTGCTGGGACCCGCGGCTCTGCTGCTGGCAACGGTTCCGCTGTAGGTGTTGCAGCCGCTCGATCCGCTGACCTGGCACCCGCCAAATTCGGCGGTGATTCGGGTGTCGGGCAAGCTGTTGTTTAAGACCCAGACGACGCCTTCCAATTGCGGATTGATGTTGATCGTGGTCGTGGCGCTGTTGCTCAAGCCGTTTTCATCGGTGACGGTCAAGCTGACCTGATAGGTTCCGGCGGTGGCATACGCAGCCGAAGCCGACGCGCCGCTGCCGGTTTGTCCATCGCCAAAATCCCAGGCGTAGCCGGTGATGGCGCTGCTGCCCGGCACGGAATTGCCGCCCTGGAAGGTCACGCTTTCCCCGACAAAGGCATCGACTGGCCCTTCGATCACGGCGGTGGGCGGGGTGTCCGGCTCGTCCGGGGCAGTCACTTCCACTTGAAGGCTGCTCGTGTCGCTCAGGTCATTTTGATCGGTCACCGTCAGAGAAACGTTGTACAGCCCCGGCTCATTAAAGCTCGTCGTGAAGCGAACATCGGGGGCCGACCGTGGCTGCGGGCCGTCGATGCCCCACCCGTAGGAGACAATCGGGCTGCTGCCGGGAATCGAGTTGCCACCCTGGAAGGTCACATCCTCACCGGCCACGGCCTGGGTTGGCCCTTCGATCACGGCGGTTGGCCCCTCTTCCGGCGGCTCCTCATTGATGGTAATGAGCAGGCTACTGGTATCGCTCAAACCGTTCTGGTCGGTCACGGTCAGGGTCACGTCATATTGGCCCGGTCGATCAAAGCGCGTGGTGAAGCGAACATCGGGGACCGACGTTTGCTGCGGGCCAGCGATGCTCCAACTGTAGACCACGATTGGGGTGCTACCCGGCACAGAGTTGCCCCCCTGGAAGGTCACATCCTGACCCACGGTGGCTTCGGTTGGCCCTTCGATCACGGCGGTGGGCGGCGTCTGCGGCTCTTCTATGGGGTCTACGGTGATTGTCAGGCTGGCGCTGTCGCTCAAGCCATCCTGATCGGTGACGGTCAGGGTCACGTCATACTGGCCCGGCTGGTCGAAGCGCGTGGTGAAGCGCACATCCGGGGCCGACGTCTGTTGCGGGCCGTCGATGCTCCAGGCATAGGAGGCAATCGGGCTGCTGCCGGGAATGGAGTTGCCCCCCTGGAAGGTCACCTCTTCACCGGTCACGGCCTGGGTTGGTCCGTCGATGACGGCAACGGGACTCGTGCTAGGCGCTTCATTGATGGTAATGGAGACGGTGGCGCTGCTGCTGACCCCTCGTTCATCCACCACGGTCAGCCGCACGGTGTACACCCCGGCCTGTCCATAAATATGGCTGACGGTTTCGCCTTCAGCCGTTCGGCTATCGCCAAAATCCCAACTGTATTGGACGATGGGACTCTCACTGCCTTGCGAACCGCTGCCGTTGAAGGTCACCGTATCGCCGACCTGGGCTTCAATTGGCCCGTCGATGATCGCCGTGGGCGGTACGGGGGGGCGTTGCGAGGCCACAAAATTGAGGCTCTGTTCGCCGCCGTCATAGAGAACCTGCAACGTGTTGCCAATGATGCGGTACGCTTCGGCGCTGGCCAGCCCTTGCAAATAAGAGCGCTCGACATCGCCGATGGCCCCGTCACAGAAGGCCAGGTTGTTGATGGGGGGATTGACCTTCATTTGGGACAAACTGGCGGCGTAGGTCGCGCTGTAGCCGTTGCAGCCGGTGCTACCGGCCACCACGCCGGACGGGGCCGCCGCCTGGCGTTCAAAGACGGCGGTGACATCGGCATCGCTCGGCGGGGATTGCGGCGCTTCAAAGGAACCATACGCCGTCAATTTCCAGTAGGTCTCCTGGAGCGGGGTGCGGTTGGCCCGGAAGGTTATCACCTGCTGGTCGCCGCTAAAGAGGCGCAATTGATCGCCCAACACTTGATACCGCTCGACCGTGCCCAGAGCCGCCAGGAACGCTTGCTCGGCTTCCTCGCCCGTTTCACAGGCCATCAAGGTGGTCAGCGCCTGGCCAATCGTCAACTGCTGCCCTTCCTCTTCGTAGGTGGCGTTGTAGCTGTTACAGCCCGCTGAACCGCTGACCGTGCCCCCATCCCCCTCATCGTTGGAGGCAAAGAGGGCGGTGATTTCAAGCCCTTCAGCAATGGGTTGTTGAGCCGCCGGGTCGCCGAACGACTCCAGGGTCCACAACACCTGCTCCAGCGGCAGGTTGGCCGAGGTGTAGATCAACACCCCGTTGGGGCCGGAAAGTTGCAACTGCTTGCCAACAATCTCTACGGTTTCGGCTTCCCCCAGCAAGGTCAGATAGGTACTCTCTTGAGCCGAGCCGACCTCACAAAAAGCCATCGTTGTGAATACCTGCTCAATCTGGATAGTGTCATCGAGCATGGTATAGGGGGTTGAGTAGCCGTTACAGCCACCGTAGCCGATCACGGAGCCTTGCTCGGAGCCGGATGGACGGGTAAACACGGCGGTGATGGTCGTCGCCGGCTCGACGGATTGTAGCTCGTCCGGGTTGCCGTAGGCCCGCAGCACCCACTGCGTATTTTCTAACGCGGCTTGACCGGCCACGAAGAAGAGGGAGTCGGAAGAGAGCAACCCTGTACTGTATTCGATTTGTAGGAAGCCATCCGAGGTGATCTCATAGGCTCGAGCGTTCCCCAGCGCGCCCAGATAGAACTGTTCCTGATCCTGGCCAATATCGCAGACAGACTGGGTGGCCGCCGGTGTAGCGATGGTCATTCGGTTGTTCCGGCCAAATTCGTAGGTGGCGTTGTAACTGTTACAGCCGCCGGAGCCGGACAGTGAGCCATCGTCGGCGAATTGGGCGGTGACCACCGTGCCCGGTTCAACCAGGGTGGGGTCATCCGGGTTGCCGTAGCCCACCAGCACCCACGGCGTGCTTTCCAGCGGAGGCAAGACCTGAAGTCCAATCTGGCGGGCCAACGCCTGAATGGCCGGATCGGCCTCGGCCAGCAGCTCAGGCAAATCTTCCTCAGCCGGGATACAAATCGTCCAGCCTTCTTCAATAATATTGGGGTCATCGATGTTGGTATAGGCATCGTCCGGCAAGGCATTAGCCAGCACGACCAGGGCCGGGAAGGCTAACGGATCGTTGAGCGTTTCGTCGGCAATCGTGGCCAACGTATCGCCGACCTGGACGACGTAATCCTCGCCACACGCTACCGATGTTTGCGCTCGCGGTACGAGCGGTGTTGATAAAATGACCATAAATAGTGCCAAAATCACGGCAACTGTCTTCTTCATTAGTTATCGCTCCTTTGTTATTTAGTACACCGTCAATTAAGTTTTATGTCATTCTGAGCGATAGCGAAGAATCCCTATAAGGTCACAACATAAGACTGGCTGGCGGGGCAAAAGCGATTTTTCACCAACGAATCGCTCTGTTGGTCGCTCTGCATTAAACCGTGATAGAGAGGCAACCACCCCCGCAGGCCGATAAATCAGCCTGCTATCATAGGTGCAAGCCCTCTGAAGCGGGCTAAAACGTTGTTTTTGAGGCTGTTTTAACAGTCTTGGACCTAAGATAGCCCGGCGATTCATCGCGGGGCGGGCCACCACGGTTTAATGCGATCGTACCGCTCTGTTTACCCACGTCTACAGGGATTCTTCGCTCCGTTCCTCCGCTCAGAATGACATGCCTAAACTGCCAATTACTTGATTTACGCTGTATTTAGTCGCAATAACAGCCCTCTGCCCAGTTTAGTCGAAAACCAAAAAGGACACATCGACTATCCGGTGAGTTCTGGCATCGTACAACTGTCCAATGTCAGGGTGGGTCATTCGTACAGGGACTAAATCAGGCATCCGTTCGATCAGACGCACCGATTTGGTAATAACAAATTGTTGGAATTACTCTATGGAGGTATTTGCTCGTTTTACTCGTTCCCCCGCCGGAGCGGGAAAACGACAACGGAGCGGGGGCGGTGAAAAAGCGGGGACGCCCTTTTTCCACTTGAGTTTACCCCCGCCCAGCGGGCCAGGCGGACGCTCTGGCGGGATTCGCCATCGACGTATCATCGAAATTCGAGGTAGTCGGTCAGGATCAGATCGAGCGTTTCGAGCAGGGCTTTGAGGGCGGGTCGGTGGGTATGCTCGGTGGCATTGCCCGCTTTGAGGGCTTGCTCGATGGTTTGCATAGGCGTGGCGGACAGTGACTCCATTTCCCCCTTCCTCCTCCTGCCCAAAGCCTCTGTTTCCCAAAATGAAAGACCGCCCCTGTCGTGAATGACAGGGGCGGTCTGAAGGTGATGGTTTTTAATTGATTGGCCTGGATAGGATCAATCGGACGGGGGTGTGGCCGCGCTGTATCAGGCGCTCCGCAGCCGAAAGGCTTGAACAATCGCCACCACGCTACCTACCAGAGCAAATACGCCAAAGACAAAGGGCAGAACGGCCGTAGCCATCAGCGGCGAGCCGAGCAGAATAATGCCAAAAATGAGGCTGATGGCCCCCGAAATGCCGACACCCCACCCTTTGCCCATAAAGGCCACAATGATGCCGATAACGCCGATAACAACCCCCTGCACCCCCAGAACGATGACCAACGTTGTTGGAATCAGGAACGCCGAAGTCAGGGGGTGGCCCAACACGTAAAAACCGGCCAACACTCCTAACAGGCCGCGAGCCAGTAACCAGCCCCAATGAATATCGGTCTCATCCGTGAAAATGCTGACAATCGACAAAATACCCACAATCAGCCAATACCAGCCCAAAACCCGAACCAGGGCCACCACCGCCAGACCTGGAGAGGTGACGAGAAAAAATCCAATAATCAGGCCGGCAATCCCTTCCAGTAAGAGAACCCACCAGGGAAATTCCAGGCTGTTTGGTCGTTTTCCTGCGATTGCTGCTGTCATGGTACGCCTCCCGGCTTCAATCTATGTGACTCAGTACATCCAATTTTCGCTCAAAGGGGATTTGGCAATCCCCGTTTTAGCTCGGATTTGGCAATCCGAGCCGAGCAATTTTGGATATACTGTGTCTGCCTATTTGGCTACGAATTTATCCTCAGCCGCCTTAGCCACCTCCTCATTTTCAATGGCTTTTTCGACTGCTTCTTCAACCTCTTCATCCAGGACAGCTTCGTGGATTTCGGTATCGAAGGTCTTCAGGTAGGTGATGGCCCGGTCGTAATCCTCTTCCCCGATCAACAGCAACAGCGCCGACCGGCCCGGCTTGAGACCCTCGGTCACCTTCTTGATGAATTTTTCACTGACCCCCTTATCGACCGCTCGGCCATAAATGGCCCCGATGCCCATGCCCCCCAATACACCACCGATGGGACCGCCCAGAAGGGTGCCGACCAGTAAGCCCCAAAAGGCCCCCCGCCGCGCCCCTTTACCCGGCGTCACATCCCGCGTCTGCTTGACTTTTATCTCCCCCGCTTCCGTTTTGTAAACGACTACCGCATCCTCCAAGTTGGCCTTGGCCTCCTTCGCCTTCTGCTCGACCTCTTTCAAAACTTCGAGGGCGGTATAGGGGTCCGCCGTCCCGAGCCTGACATTTAGTTTCTGTTCAGACGCTTCCCGCACCCCGCTCGCTTCATCAAAAGTTAGGGCCACCATTTTGCTTGCCATCAGACATCTCCTTTCGTCATTGAAAAAATAGAAAATAAGATATGGTTGGAGGGTAGGCCTCATAAGCTACGCTCCCCAATCTTTATTGTAGCGGAGAATCTTAAGTCACACATCGGTTGTTTGGTGAGTTCCTACTTAGGACAGATGTCCAGGGCTGGGTTGGGTCATCTGTCCTAGGTGGTTCTCCTTCTCAAACGGATCACCCCTTCCTTTTGTTTATCGCACTTATTCTTAACATGAGCCAAAGCGGGCCTGGCGCTGTATGGGGAAGACAGGCGGTTTTCCGGGAAAGAGGCTGTTGCCCAATGTAACGTTGAAATCTGGAGAGAGGGTGAGAGCAACGGTTATTTGACAATAAGCGGTAGGAACACGCGATTCGTCGTAGCGACCCTGGTCGTCAAAGTAACCGAAGCAGTCTGGCTATTATCCCCCTGT
>CAZWZZ010000377.1:4173-6314 GCA_964638395.1 uncultured Caldilineaceae bacterium | reverse complement strand
GAGAAGAAATCGCTCCTGAGCCGCCATTGGGCCGAGTTCACCGAATATTTCGAGAATTTAGCCACCCTCTACGATCAAGCCTATATTGCCGAACGGCGACAGCAAGCAGCGCCGGAGTTGGTCACCAACAGCGACATTGTTTCGTAGCGCAAATTAGCAATTTGCACCGAGCGTTAGCTTCCCGTTTGGAACTCTACGAGCTGCCAAATCACGGCGTGGGCCGGGGCGTAATCGTCGGTAGCGGCGTGGGGGCCAGGGGAGGCGTTTCGAGCAGAGACCGCAAATCGTCGAGGGCGAAGGCGGCAACCAAATAGATGGTGTCGGTGGCGGCAGCCGGGCGAAGATAGCGCTGGTCGGCCACCGGGCTGGCGTCACCCCCATACAGGGTGAGCGCCTGACCCTTGGACAGAGTCAGGGTGACGGTCAGCAAGGGTGGGGTCAAGCCGTAAGGGGCCAGAGTGGTCACGCCGGTAATGACCTGACCGGCTGTCAGTCGTCCCAGGCGGGTGGCTGCGCCGTTGACACGTACCTGGTCGACCTGATCCGGGGTTAGCGTTTGGGGGCGGACCATCTGCCAATCCTGGGTCAGCGAGTCGTCGGTTCGAGTGAAGTGAGCGGCCCGCTCAGTGCCGGTAATAATCAGACCAACGATGTCATATTCGCCGTAAGTGACGCCGTGAACATCAATGGGGGCCGCCGGGTCCGGGCGATCCGGCTCGGTTAGCTCAAAGAGATAAATGTAGCCTGCCAGCAGCGCCAGACCGATGACCAGACCCAGCGTCAGGCGACCATTCATCGCCGCCGCCACCAGACGACTACTCCGGTGCCAAAAACAGTCAGGGGCATTGCAATCAGTGCGGTGAAAATAATGATGTTGTGTTGGAACGGAGTCAGGAATAGCAGGCGATTGGTCACTTCTCGGGGGCGCAGAGCGATCAGGTTCTCATCTTCGGTTAGCCAGTTGACCGCGTTCATAAAAAGATCGCCGTTGGCCACTTCGGCCAGCAGATGTTGGTTGCTGATGAAATCGGCGCTGCCAAAGACCACCAACCGGCTGCCACTGTCCCGATCCTCAGCAGCCGCGCCCAGATGGAATGGTCCGACCGGATCCACCCCGTCGTCATACGTAATCTGTTGCGTCAGGCTGGTTTCGGCCCAACTGTTCGGGCCGGTGGTCAACAGAGGCGTATTGAACCAACTGGCCCCGACCGGACTGTCGGTCAGGGTCAACGAGCGGGCCAGAGGAAGAAAAGTCAGGTAGCCCTCCAGCCCTTTGGTGATGGCGTGGGGCGGGTAGGTGGCGATGAGGGGCGAGGTTGGGGCCAGGCCCACCCGGTGGTTGTCATTGTCGGCCACCAGATTGGCCCGAAGCGCCAGCCCGTACTGGGTTAACAGATCGGGCAATGGGGCCGGATCGAGGGGGTTGGCCAGCAGCAGCAACTTACCGCCGCTTACGACCCACTCGGCGATTCGCTCCTGTTCGGTCGGGGAGAGCGCCTTTTGCGCCCCGGCCAGAACCACCAGCGTCTCGGTCGAGGGCATTTCCGCCAACGACAACAGGTCTATCGTCTCCACCTGATAATCTTCCCGGATCAGCCTCTCTTTGACCTGGCTGGCGCCCGTTGGCCCACTGTCGTCGATGTCGATTTCGCCGTGACCGGTTACAAACAGCACCCGCTTCTCCCGATCATTGGTAACTCGCACCAGGCCGTTGACCAGAGCTTGCTCATCGACGGCGGACACTTCCACGCTCCGTTCTCCGCTGATGAAAATCAGGCCGTAATCCTGCAAGCCGTAGCTGCGGGCCAGGCCCGGCTCTACGTTGGGGTCGTGGAACTCGTAGCTTAGATGATCGGTGTAGGGTTGGCTGCGGCTGAGATAATCTTCGGCGATGGCTCGCTGGGGGCTGCCGGCCCGCAGAAAGCCGACGATGTGAACCGGATGCTCCAGATTGCTCAACAGTTGGAGGGTCTGCTCGGAGAGAGTGAATTGACCATTCTCAGTGGAGTCGTAGGTCGACTCATATGTGATGGGCGGGAAATTGAGCTGTCGGTTATTGCGGATATAGGCCGCGGTCTTGGCCAGGGTGTTGGTGGGATTTTTGTGCGGTGGCGTTGCGTCATTGTTGCTGACGCCGCAGT
>CAZWZZ010000377.1:1910-4163 GCA_964638395.1 uncultured Caldilineaceae bacterium | reverse complement strand
CCAGGAAATTGAGCAGACCCAAAATGCCGATAAAGGCCGCCGTCATGACCAGGGCATTGGAGGCATATTTGACCGGTCGCCCGGCCAGCGCCGCCCGCACCACATCGGGTCGCAGCAGCGCCGCGCCCAAGACCAACACGCCGCCCAGGACCAGCCCGACCTGAGCCGTTCCTGCCCACTGCCGGTCAAAGATGTAAAGAATACCACTACCCACAACCAACACCAGCCCGACCAGCGCGATTAACCAGGCGTGACTCTGAAAAAACGAAGCGTCATCACGCTCTGTTGAGGGAAATTGCTCCACCATCAGCGCCAACGCCTCACTTCCAGCACCCGAACGGCCACAAACAGCCCGGCGGCGGTTCCGCTCAAAAAATAGATGATGTTGGCCGAGGTAATCAGCCCCAGCGTAAAATCTCGGAGGTGGGTTTGGGCCGAGAGATGGGCGAAGAGACGGCCCAGCGGCCCGTCGAGGGTGGTGGCAAAGCCGCCGACCAGCCAGATGGTGATCGATAGCGCTATGCCCAGGATGGCGGCGACAATCTGGTTGGCGGACATAGCCGAGGTCAACAGGCCGAAGCTAATCAACATAGCCCCAAAGAGGATGATGCCCAGATAGCCGGACAGCGTGACCGGAACATCGGGAGCGCCAACCATCATCAACAGCAGCAGATAAGCGAGGGTCGGCAGGAGCATGGCCGCTAAAAAAATGAAGGCGGCCAGAAATTTACCGACCACCACCTCCCAATCCCGCACCGGCGCCGTCATCAACAGTTCCAGCGTGCCGGAGCGGGCCTCTTCGGCCAGCAGCCGCATCGTCAGGATCGGGGCCACAAAAAGGAGAATAACACTGATGACGTTGAAGACTTGGAGCAGGCTGGCCCGGTTGTCAACCGTCACCGTGAACACAAAAAAGAGGCCGGTGATGAACAAAAAAGCGGCCCCAACCACGTAGGCCACCGGGGATACGAAGAAAGCGCCCAGTTCCCTTTTGGCGATCAGCACGGTGTTCATATGGCTACCTTCTGCTCCGAGGTCAATTCCAGGAAAATATCTTCGAGGCTGACGCTGGCGATGTTCAGTTGGAGCAGGCCCCACCCCTTTTCGACGACCAGGGCCGAGATGTCCGGGCGGCAATCGCTGCCGGCCACACACTCGATCTCAAAAAGGTTTGGTTCACAAGTGACCACCTGTTTGACTTGGGGCAACGCTTGGATGATCTTCCCGGCCTCGGCTGGAGCATCCAGAGTTTTCAGGATAACCTTCTCGTTGCCGGCCAGACGGGAAGCCAGACCGACCGGGGTATCTTCGGCCACGATTCGGCCGTGGTTCATAATCAAGACCCGGTGACAGATATGCTCCACTTCCGACAGAATGTGAGTACTCAAGATGACCGTATGGTCGCCACCCAGAGAGCGGATCAAGGCCCGCACCTCCATAATCTGCTTGGGGTCAAGGCCGAGGGTCGGTTCATCCAAGATAAGGACATCGGGATTATGAACGATGGCCTGGGCCAACCCCACCCGCTGGCGCATCCCTTTGGACAGCCTGCCAATCAACATATCGGCCCGCTCCAGCAGATCGACCTTGGCCAGGGCTTCCCGAACATAGTAGGGCCGATCTTCTACCCGCCGCAGGGCGGCCACAAAATCGAGGTAGCGGCTCACCGTCATATCGTTGTAGAGGGGCACCGACTCCGGCAAATAGCCGACCCGCTTCCGCACCTCCAGGCTGTCCAGAAAGACATCATAGCCGCATACGGTGGCTGAGCCATCCGAAGGGGGCATGTAAGCGGTCAGGATACGCATCGTCGTCGTTTTGCCCGCCCCATTGGGGCCGAGAAAGCCGAGGATTTCCCCCCGTTCGACCTGGAAACTGACATTTTTCAGGGCCGCGTGGGGGCCGTAATATTTCGACAGATTGTCAGCGTGAATCATAAATCCGTTGTTGAAGCAACAAAAAAGGGCGCTACCCTAAATCAGGCACTCTTTCTTTAAGGCTGCGTCCCATTTATAATTAGTGGGCTACTTAGCTATTAAGTAGCTTTGACCCAAACATAATACGGTTTTTCAATTAAAGCAAGATTAAACCCCTTAAGCCGCCCTCCCAGTCGTGTAAATCGTTACAAACGGATTTGACAAGCGAAAATGGTTCATTGTAAAATCAGGTGTTGGCAATGGGGCCTAAATCTATACGATAGAAATCGTGAGGTCGTTGATCGGCTCCGCAGACAAGCGGGGCTTTTTCGTTCGA
>CAZWZZ010000377.1:0-1810 GCA_964638395.1 uncultured Caldilineaceae bacterium | reverse complement strand
ATGCGAAAAGTAGGTACCGCTTTAACAATGTTACTGGTAATTTTGGCCTTTGCCCCGGCGGCATTGGCCGCTCCCTTAGCTCAGGAAGGTCGAGAAGCTCTGCCCCTGCTGTGGTGGCTCACGCCCATCGGCTCGCTCATCGCCCTGGTCTTTGCCTTCTATCTCTACCGCTCGGTGATGAGCCATAGCGAAGGCAGCGAGCGGATGATCGAAATTGCTCAGGCCGTCCGGGAGGGGGCTATGGCCTACCTCGGTCGCCAATACCGAATCGTCGGCATCGTCTTTGTCGTCCTCTTTGTCATCCTGTTGGTGATGAGCCTGGCCGGTCTCCAAAGCATCATCGTGCCTTTTGCCTTTGTCACTGGCGGCTTTTTCTCCGCCCTGTGTGGTTTCATCGGCATGAAGACGGCCACCAACGCCTCCGCCCGCACGGCCAACGCCGCCCGCACCAGTCTCAACGGCGGCTTGCAAGTCGCTTTCCGGGCCGGGGCCGTTATGGGGCTGTCCGTCGTCGGTTTTGCCCTGCTGGATAGCACCATCTGGTTCCTGATCCTCTATTTCGTCATTCCCCAGGAACTATCCATGATTACGGTTATTATGCTCAGTGCGGCCATGGGCGCTTCGACCCAGGCCCTCTTTGCTCGTGTTGGGGGGGGCATCTACACCAAAGCCGCCGATGTGGGGGCCGACCTGGTTGGTAAGGTGGAAGCCGGTATCCCGGAGGATGATCCCCGCAACCCGGCCACCATCGCCGATAACGTCGGCGATAACGTCGGGGACGTAGCCGGGATGGGGGCCGACCTGTATGAGTCCTACATCGGCTCGATCCGGGCCGCCGGGGCCTTGGGCGTGGCCGCCGTGGCCACCCAAACCTTTTACGACCCCACCTTCCTGCCGGAGGGCGTTAGCATGTTTCAGATGCAGTTACGCTTCCTGACCGCGCCCCTGGCCATCGCCGCCATCGGCATCGTCCTGTCCATCATTGGTATCTTCCTGGTTCAGACCAAAGAGGATGCCTCGATGGGCGAGGTGATGGGAGCCTTGATCCGCAGCATCACCATTAGCTCCGTCCTGATTGCCATTGCTTCTTACGGCGTCATCTTTCTCTTGGGTATGGATTGGACCTTCTGGCTGGCGATTGTCACCGGTCTGGTCGTCGGCGAGGTCATTGGGCGGGCCACTGAATATTACACCTCCGATGAGTATGGGCCGACTCAAGGCATTGCCGCGCAAGGTGAGACCGGCCCGGCCACAGTCATCATCAGCGGTCTGGGCGTCGGTATGCGCTCCACGGCTATCCCCGTGGTGGTGGTCATCATCGGTATCGTCATCAGCTTCTATCTGCCCGGTGGGGCGCAAAATACTCTGATGGGCTTGTACGGTGTCTCCCTGGCCGCCGTCAGTATGCTCTCCACGCTGGGGTTGACCCTGGCTACCGATGCTTACGGCCCCATCGCCGATAATGCCGGGGGGAACGCCGAAATGGCCGAACTGCCACCCGAAGTGCGGGAGCGCACCGACCAACTGGACGCCGTCGGTAACACCACCGCTGCCACCGGTAAGGGTTTTGCCATCGGCTCCGCCGCCCTGACCGCTCTGGCGCTACTGGCCTCTTATCTGGAGCAGATTCGCTCTAGCCTGTTGAGCAGCGGTGTGACCGAGCTTGAGATCCCCGGCTTTGCCGAGTTGATCCCGGTGGCCGAGGCGACGCTGGCTCAATTTTCCGAATTTTATGCGATCACCCTCTTCAATCCAGCCACCCTGATCGGTATCTTCACCGGGGCTATGACCGTGATGTTCTTCTCGGCGA
>CAZWZZ010000376.1:0-6319 GCA_964638395.1 uncultured Caldilineaceae bacterium | reverse complement strand
TTAGGGTGTTCAACATTTCTTTGACCCTCACATAAACGTTTGAAAACCCACAAATTCTGCCCGGAGGCGGCCCTTATGCAAAACCACATTTGGTATCAACATTACGATCCCGGTGTCCCCCATACCCTGGAGTATCCGTCGGTTCCGATTGATTATTTTTTGCGAGAAAGCACCAAAAAATATCCCAACCAGACAGCCCTCATTTTCGGTAATCTGGTACCGCTGTTGGGAGAGCAGCATCGGCGGATCACCTACCGGGAGTTGAACAGCCTGGTGGATCGCTTTGCGGCCGGGCTGCAACAATTGGGGCTGCAAAAGGGAGACCGGGTGGCCCTTTATATGCCTAACTGTCCGCAGATGGTCATAGCCTACTACGCCATTCTGCGAGCCGGGGGCATCGCCGTGCCCAGCAACCCCCTCTACGTGGCCCGCGAAATCGAGCATCAACTAAATGACTCCGGGTCTACCTTTGCCGTCGTCCTCAGTATGCTGTATGACAATATCCGCCAGGTTCGGGCCAACACCCACCTGCAACAGGTGGTGGTGACCAATATCAAAGAGTATTTTCCCGGCTTGCTAAAAACCCTCTTCAGCCTGACCAAAGAGAAAAAGGATGGCCACCGGATCGATATTTCCGGCGACGCGAACACAATCTGGTTTCAGGATGTGCTGACCAACGCCCCGGCCAGCCCTCAACCGGTTCCCTTCGACCCGACGGAGACGGCGTTGTTGATGTATACCGGCGGCACGACCGGCGTGCCCAAAGGGGCGCAGTTGTCCCACAAAAACGTCGTGGCCAACGCCCTGCAATCCACAGTCTGGCTATCGGGCGGCGGCACTGTCGAAGGGCAGGAGGTGATGATGACCGCCCTGCCGTTGACCCACTCCTATTCGATGACGGTCTGTATGAATCTGTCTATCGTCCGGGGCTATACCCAGATTCTGATCCCCAACCCCCGCGAATTTAGCCACTTGCTTGAATCGATCAATCGCCATAAACCGACCCTCTTTCCCGGCGTGCCCTCCCTTTATACCCACATCAACAACCATCCCGATGTTCAGGCCGGGAAGTATGATGTCAAGTCGATCAAATCCTGTATGTCTGGCGCGGCGGGGCTGCCGGTCGAGGTGCAGGAGGAGTTTGAGCGGCTAACCGGGGGCAAGCTGGTGGAAGGGTATGGCCTGAGCGAAAGCTCACCGGTGTGCATAGGCAATCCCTTTGGCCGGGGTGGGCGACCCGGCGCGATTGGCGTGCCCCTGCCGGATACCGAGGCCAAGATTGTCGATCTGGAAACGGGGGAGAAGACGCTGGGGCCGGAGCAGCCCGGCGAGTTGTGCATCCACGGGCCGCAGGTGATGAAAGGGTATTGGAATATGCCGACCGAAACGGCCAACGCCTTGCGGACACACGCTGACGGCCGCGTGTGGCTCCATACCGGGGATGTGGCCACGGTCAGCGAGGATGGGTATTTCCGCATTGTGGACCGACAAAAGGATATGATTTTGGCCGCCGGCGGCTTTAATGTCTACCCCCGAGACATCGAGGAGCGGCTCTATGAGCATCCCAAAGTTCTGGAAGCCGCCGCCATCGGCGTCCCGGTCGGCAGCAGCGACCAGCGGGCCAAAGTCTTTGTCGTGTTACGCAAGGATCAAAGCGCGACCGAGGAGGAGATCATCGACTGGTGTCGGGAGGGGCTGGCCAAATATAAAGTGCCCAAATATGTCGAGTTCCGTAAAGAGTTACCCAAGACGATGGTCGGCAAAATCCTGCGCCGAGAACTGATGGAGGAGGAAGAGGAGAAGGCGGGAACCCGCTCCGGGATTGAATGAGCATGCCCTTCAATATCGTTAGGAGTTACACAGTTCGCATCCCGAGAGTAGCCCCGTCAGGGCGTATCGAGGCCGTGTCCTGCGACCGTAGGAAGTGTCGAAGGGATGCGTTTGTCGCTCAACTGCGTAACTCCTATTTCCGATGAACCGCCGTGCCCCTACTCCCTCTCTACCCCGTACAATTCGGTGTGGGGATAAAAGCTGAACCAACCAAACCAATAAGCCATATGCCCCGGCAGACGCTCCAGCGTCTCGCCGTCGTCGCTGATGAGGGCGTCGGCGGTCACTTGCCATTCAGCGCCGGTTTCATCCAGCAGCCACGTCGTCGTCTCCGGCGAAGCCGGGCTGAAAGTATGGTCGCCCCGCTCGTAGGCCCCCGCGCCGTGCCCGCCCTCCTCGTGGATGACGACCAGGTGTTGACCGGCGTGGCTGTCGTTGACGACCAATTCATCGGCCAGAACGGAGAGGGGATAGGCTTTGGGCTGATCGTCGATCAGTTGGGTGAAGACCCAGCTTTTGGTCGGCAGCCGTTGGCTGCGCTGCCAGACCGGGAACATCGTGTCGGGGCTGGCGAAATAGTCGGCATAAGCCACCCCGGCCCCGTAATCCCGGATAAAGCCGGTGTCGAAGGCCATTACCTGGGTGTCAGGATGTTGCTCAAACCAGGCCTCCCAGGTGGTCAACGTGACCGGCAGCCGCTCCAACCGGATGCCACTGCCGACCAACGGCCCAAAAGCGGGTGTGCCCCACAGTTGATGCCACAGGGTATCGGTCTGGCGATCATACATCAATTTGTTACTACGATAAAGAAAGCCGGACGAACCGAAGGTGAAATACTCTTTGGGTTTGGGCTGCTCCCCCTGCCCGCCGCTCAGGCTGTACCCGTCAGGCAGTTGGCTCTCGTCGATACTCGTCTTGTACAGCACCGCTGCACCGCAGAGCGTTCAGTAGGCCAGCGAGACCGGCTCGCCCCCGACGACATCGTTGAACATCTCGTGCCAATCCAGGAAACGGGCCGGATAGGCCCGCGTGTCGCCGTTGATGCTGACCCCAAAAACCCGCTCCTCCGGGACCAGGTAATCGGCCTCAGCCGGGTCGATCATCGTCGGGTTATCCAGGGCGGGGATGCCATCGACCCGGACGCCGCCCCAGACGATCTCCTCGACGCGGGAGTCGGGGGCCACCTGCATCCCCTCATTGACGAAGCGTAGAAAATTGGGATCGATTTGGGCAAACAGATTGGCCTTCCAGCCGGGATACCCCTCAAAATTCTCGATCTCCGGATGTTGACCGGCCCACTCCACCCAGACGAACCAATCCGGCTGGAGATTCTCGCCGGTCAGCCGGTTCAGCGTAAAGCCGATGTCGTCGCTCAAACCGCGCTGGTAACGCAAGGTGTCGATCAACCCGACCACAAAGCGGGTGTCCTCCGTCTCGCGGATGGCGGTCAGAGCCGCCTCCGCCTCGGCCCGATCTTCGGCAAATAGCGCCTGGTTCAGCATCCGGGCGTGGTTCAGGCCGGTCGCCGCTTCGTCCGTTTCAGCGGTCGCCACTTCATCAGCCTCAACCTCAGCCGGAGTCGTCGTTGCCGGGTCGGACTCACCGGCCTCGGCCATCTCCTCTTCGACCTCAGTCGCCGCCGCTTCCGCCGCCGCTTCGGTCGGCGACTCGGTTTCCGTGACTGTCTCGGCGGCGGTCGCTTCCGTGCCCGCCGATCCGGTCGCGGTGGTTCCGCCGCCACACCCGGCGACAAGCAGCATCAATATCAACAGTAAGATCAGCCTCATAATATTTAAGTCCTCCTCGTGTATACTATCAGTAGACCACAGCACCCTTCGATACGACCTCGTGCCTCGGTCTACTCAGGATGCTGTGGTCTACTGACTATCGACACAAACGACAAATGACAAAATAGAAATTTTCTCCTAAAATTACCGTCAAAACCTTACGGAAAGGTTACTGACTGATGAAACTGATCTTAATCCACGGCCAGGGACGCACGCCGCTGTCAATGGCGCTGCTCGGCTGGCGTCTGAGCCGCAAAGGGTATGACATTCATTATTTTGGCTACTTCCCTTTTATGGAAACATTCGACGAGATCGTGGCCCGCTTCACACAGATGGTGCGGGAGACGGCGGGCGAGCAGCCCTACGCCATCGTCAGCCACTCGCTGGGGAGCCTCGTCAGCCGGGCCACCCTGCCCCGGCTGAGCGACCACCCGCCGTGCCATGTGGTGATGCTGGCCCCGCCCAACCAACCACCCAAAATGGCCAAGCTGGCCCAAAAAGTACCCCTCTACCGCTGGTACGCCCGCGATTGTGGGGATAAATTGGCCGATGATGACTTTTACGAGAGCCTGCCCGTGCCCGATGTGCCGACGACCATCATCGCCGGGTCGCGGGGACTGCCGGAGGCGCTCTCCCCCTTCGATGACCAGCTCAATGACGGCATCCTGGCTGTTGAGGAGACGGAACTGGCGGATCATGAGGTCATCGTCGATGAGGCGACGCATCCGTTCATTATGAACTCGAAGCAGGTGGTTCGGCTGATTACGGAAATTGTCGGCGAAGCGTAAGGCATGGCCAAAAAATGATTAGAGGGGGCACACTCCCCGAAGCACAAGGAAAACTGGCTGACTCCTCCCCCGCAGCGGGGGAGGCTGGGAGGGGGTTTCGCTCGGCTACCGGCTGATGAGTTTGCTCTTGAACACCAGCCAGCTAAAGCGGGGAACGGCGTTCCAGATGCGTCGCCAACGCCAGGGCTGCATCAAAAGCCGGTGTAACCACTCCAGGCCGAGCCGTTGTAGCCAGCGAGGGGCCCGTTTGGCCGTTCCGGCAATGAAATCGAAGGAGCCGCCCACCCCCAGACAAACCGGCACCTGGAGCCGGGCCAGATTGCGGGCGATCCATTTATCCTGCCGGGGCGCGCCGTAAGCCACCAGTAAAATATCCGGGCTGGCCGCCCGCACCCGTTGCACAATGGCCTCATTCTCGGCCAGGCTGGGAGAACCGGCATAGCAGCCCACGACATTCAGCCGGGGATAGCGCTGTGTCAGCCGGGCGGCGGCCTGTTCGGCCACCCCCGGTTGAGCGCCCAAAAAATAGAGGCGGTAGCCCCGACGATGGGACAACTCGGCCAGACGAACCACCAAATCGGAGCCGGGAACCCGCTCCGGGAGGGGCAAGGTTCGCAAAAAACGGGCCGCCTTGAGCAGGCCAATGCCGTCCGGCAGAGCCAGGGCCGCATTATTGATGATCTCCCGGAAGGCGTGATCCTGTTGGGCGGCGATGACAAATTCCGGGTTGACCGTCACCAGTTGGTGAGGTTGGCCGCTGGCGATAAAGGCCTCGATGAGGGCCAGGGTGTGGGCCATCGTCAGGGTGTGAACCTTGACGTTGAGAATGGTGATGGTCGGCGGGGAAGAGGGGGCAGCCATTGACACGGCGCTACCCCTTTCGTCTGGCTTCGACTTCGGCAGCCAGTTGGCGACGGGTGGCGATGTTTTTGGCTTTCGTTTCCGCCGGGGTCAGTACGTTTTCTTTGAAGTTCTGCGAGAGGTGGGGCAGATCGTCGTACCGGTAAAATGGTAAAATCCAGGGATAATTCTCTTGATAGACAAAAAGCAGCGAGTCTTCGGGGGCTGCGCTATGGAGCAAGGGCTGAACCGGGATCGAGGGCAGGTAGGGAACCAGCCGCTCCAACGCCGGTTGAATGACCTCCGTCTCGGTGATGTCGGCGATGATGAAGTGAGCCAGATGGGCCAGCACGTACAACATATCATTGAGATGTTCATCGAGATGGGTTTCAAAATCGAAAAAGAGGGGCAAATAGCCACTGGCTCGCAGACTGTCCCGCAGGCCATCGAGGATACCGGCTCGCTGACCGGGAAAATAGCCCAAAATCAAGACGGTCTTTTTGCCGACGATGTCCACCGCTTCCCGAATCTTGTGGCTCTCGAGCAATAAGTCGATAAATTGGGCCATTTCCAGACCATCGACGATGATGCCCGGCTTGCGAGGCGAAGAGATGAGCAAATCCCGCTGGTCGGTGCCATCCAGCTTCAACTTCCAGGCCGAGATACCGTAAATCGAGCAGCCGTTCAGTTTGGCTCCGATGAAGTTGGTCTGGATCAGGGAGGCCCGGTTGAGATTGGCCTCTCTGAGATCGGCGTAGCTAAAGTCGGTTCCCCGCAGGCTGGCCCCGGCCAGATTGGCCCGTTTCAGGTTGGCTTCCCGAAACGTGGCCCAGTTGAGGTAGGCCCCGCTCAGATCGACCTGCACCAGAGAGGCTTCGGCTAAAGAGGCCCGATTAAGGTTGACCTCGAACAGGTTGGCCTGTTGCAGGCCGGCATCGCCGAGGTTGGCTTTCTTGAGGAATGCGCCGTGTAGATTGGCCCGCTCCAAATTGGCGGCGGTCAGGGTGGCCTGACTGAGGTTGGCCTCAAAAAAATTGGTCCCGCGCAGCAGAGCCTCGGTTAAATCTGCCTGGT
>CAZWZZ010000375.1:3467-6330 GCA_964638395.1 uncultured Caldilineaceae bacterium | reverse complement strand
TCTCACGGAGCAGGTCCGTCTTGATGACTTTGTAGCCGGTGGCTTCGTCGGTAATCTGGCTGCCATAGAGCCAGTTGGTGACCCAGCTCAACAGACGTCCTCCCCAGTAGAAGGCCCATGAGGATTTGGGGTTGCGGCGCAGGTTCCGGGAGCCGTAGACGACTTGGACTTCAGACTCCTCAAAAGGAGCCAATAACGCCGGATAATCGGCCGGATCATACTCCAGGTCGGCATCCTGCACCAACACCAAGTCCCCCGTGACGGCGGCCAAAGCGGTACGGATGGCTGCCCCTTTGCCTTTGTTACGAGGGTGGCGAAATAGACAGAGAGGGGGCTGTGCGCTGTGTTGCAACTCGGCTAAAATAGCGGGGGATTCATCAACGGAGCCGTCATCGACCACGATAATTTGTTCAACGAGGTGGGTAGCTCGCACCCGGCTAATGATGTCAGCCAGAGTTGCGGCCTCATTGTAAACGGGAATAATCACAGAGAGTTTTTTCATTGGGAATTTCAGAGAGCAGCGTTTGCGGTTGCTTGAACCGGTCGAGATGGTGGGCTGGCAAATATCAATAGTAACGAAGCGAGACTGGTCACGATGGGCATGGTTGTCTTGTACACAATCTCAGCAAGGGTGATTTGGAGACCGCCAACCCCGACCAGGAAGAGGGGGCTTAGAAAGGCTAATAAACCGGCGATGAATAGACCTATCATCCCGGCCCATAGCCAGCGGCTTAATATAAAGTCTAGCTGATGAAAGCCGTTTAGTAAAATTGCCCAGGCCAAACCGATGAGAACCATATGCAACATCCCGAAAAGTGGTACAATCAAGGCATTGACACCCAGCGACCAGGCCATCAACCCGGCAAACGACGCCGACCGGGGGGAGGCAGCCCGGAGCCGAACAGTGAACCAGACCGTCAGCCCCACCAAAATCAGCGCGATCAATTGATAAGGGTTCCAGATGGTATCGACTACCGAGCGGGTTGGTTCATAATTGCCCAACGCTCCCAAAAAGTGGAAGACCCAGTTTGACTCAAAAATTTCGGCGATGCTCCATAAGAGCAAGCTGATGCCGCCCAGTCCTAGCCAGAAACGACGCCGGGTTGGGTTCAGGCCGCTCCAGAGCAACAAACAGAGCAGCGTCAGCAGCGTCGCCTGTGGTTTGAACAACAGTCCCCCCGCCCAGAAACCGGCTTGCCCATATTTCCCCCGGTAGAGCGCCCAGTAGGTGAGGGCCAAGGCCAACACGCCCAAATGGTTGAATTGAGCGTTGAGGGTGTGTTGAAAGGCAGGCACGGAGAGGGTGGTCAAGACCAACAGCAGGGTTAGACGGTTAACGGAGAGGGTGGGCTGGAAGCGGCGGGCGATGATAAATATACTCAGCCACAGAGACCACAGGCCAAAAATTGTCCAGATTATTCGGGCCATGTCCATTGTCAACAAGGAGAGCGGCGCGGTGAAGATTAACAGATAGGCCGGATAATAATAGCCCAATTGGTGTAGCAAGGGCCACCCTGAACAGGCCGAGACTTCGACAGCATTTTGCCAATCATACAAGCTGCGGCCCGTCAGCAGCAGTTGTTTTGAGGCGTGCCACCGGGGAAAGAAGTCATCGGTGCATTGTTGGCTGGATAGGGTAGAGAAGAAATAAGCGATGCTAAGACTGTAGGCCAAGCCAACGATGACCAGAACAATAAGTTTAGACCGGGACTGGGGATCGGGGATTTCCATGTAGTTACTCTGTTTCATTTTTGGCCGATGTTTGACCCCACAAATTACGCCAAGTACAATTAAACGTCATGATAATCTTTACCCGTCTCACCACTTTGTCAAGACTCTCGCTCTGGTTTATCCTGGCCCCCTTCATCGTCACCCTGGTCTTGAGACTCTCCATTCTGTCCATCGACCGGATGCCGTTTGACTCGGATGAAGCTATCTTCCTGCTGATGTCCCGCCACATCCTCGCCGGTGAACGCCCCCTCTTTTTTTATGGCGAAGCCTATGGCGGCAGCGCCGATTCCTATCTAACGGCCTTTTTTTTCTCCGTTTTCGGCGACACCATCCCGGTCGCCCGGCTTGTGCAGAGCCTGGAATATATGGTCGGCATGGGCTTCACCTATTTACTGGCCCGGCGGGTTCTGCCCCAGGCCCGGTTTGGCCCATTGGCCGTGCTATGGTTGATGGCCCTGCCACCGTTGTTGATGACCACCTGGACTACCCCGGCGGTCCTGTATGCCGTCGTTATCGGCCTCGGCAGCATCATCTCCTATTTGGGCCATCGCCTCCTGTTTGAGGATGCTGACCGCTGGGGGCGGTGGTTGCTGTTTGGGGCCGTGTGCGGCTTATCCTTCTGGACATTTGGCATTTTGGTAGTTTATATGCTGCCGGTGTTCATCCTCTTTTTGTGGCGCTTCCGGTGGTCACGCTTGCCCAAATATATGGCCGGGGCCGCTGCCTTTTTTCTGTTCAGCTTGCCCTGGTGGGTGCAGGCCATTGACGGCTTGTTGGTCGTCTACAACCCTGAAGAAGCAGTGGTTATTCCCCCCTTTCTGTTTCGGCTGGTTGCCTTCTTCACCCTGACCTTACCCGCCTTTTTCGGGGTTCGAGAGCCGTGGGCACCGGGTCTTATCTGGCCGGTGTTAGCCGCCTTTATCCTCTTATTTTACCTGGCGGCTATTTTATACGCCATACCTTATCTCCGTCGCTCCGACGCCCGGCAGCCTGAGGTGGAACCTGTCGGCTGTGCCTTATTGGGGTTACAAGTTTTGGTCTGGCTCGCACTTTATTTCGGCACCCGTTTCAGCCTTGATGCGACCGGGCGTTACATCTTGCCCCTCTATCCGGTGCTTTTCATCGCCGCCGG
>CAZWZZ010000375.1:0-3367 GCA_964638395.1 uncultured Caldilineaceae bacterium | reverse complement strand
CGTAGCCGACGCATCCCAATGCGTCCGGCGGGGCATAGGGATGCTTTCGCCTACGTTTTGCCCTCATCTACGTTTCGCACCAGAAACTAGCTAACCACCCCGCACAATGAACGGCAGATAAACAAACCAAAAATCGGGTAGATTTGTCGATAAGACGCCCATCATTTGTTCCGCCGAGGCCGACTCATTTTCCGAAAAGGCGGCTTGAGCAATGTTAGCCCGTATCGCCGGGTCTCTCAAATTGCCGACAACCTCTCGCATCTCCAGCCATTGGCCGAGGAGCGGGGAGTACGCCACTTGGAATGTGACCCGGTGGTAATAGTGGTCAACAGACAGGCTGTACACTCGCTGCAAAAAACGGGCGTAGTTGACCGACAGGCCGGGTATCTGGATCATCACGCTGACCATAATCAACAAAGCCAGCAGCAGATTGGGCCACCCTTTTGGGGGTAAATGTTGTAAAAGGCTGCCCAAAGGCAAAATCAGCAGCGGGATCAGTGGCAAAATCAGCCGAGGTCCCCAGCTCCCTCCGCCGTGCCAATGGTCATATGTGGCCAGGAACAACAAATTGATGGCCACAACGCCCAACATCAGCCAGGTCTCCGGCCGATGCTGACGATAAAACCAAAACAGGCCAATGAGGGCGGCGATGAGAATGGGATTATAGAGCAAAAACCCCTTGCCGGGACTGGCGACCAGGCCATACAGCCCCAACCAGAATGGAAAGTTCCAACCGATATTTCGATAGCCGGTATCGAACATCGACTCGAAACGCCACCAATTGTAAGCCATCGCGCCGCCCACCCCCACAACGATGGGTAGCGCAAAGATGAGCGCCGGTCTGACAAGGTCGGGCCACGATTCTTTTCTGAGGAGAAAAAGCAGGTAAAGAGCGAAAATCGGGATGTTTATCAAAGCGGCCGGCTTCGTCAGCACCATCAAGCCCAAAGCCGCTCCACTGAACCATAACCACCCTGGCTTACCTTCCTCTCGATACGAAAGGAGACAGTAGAAAGCGGCCAGCAGAAAAAAGGCGATGAGGGGATCGCTGAAAAAACTTTTAGCGTAGACCCAGGTCATCGTTCCAAAGGCATACAAAATAGCCAATATCAAACTTTTTTTGGCTCCAAAGGATAGTCGCAGGGCGGTCAGATAGAGCAACACGCCACTCGCGGCAGAAACCAAGGGATTGAAGAACATAGCCGTCACAAATTGCATCGTCCACTGCGGCGATTCGCTAGAAAACAGCCAGGCAATCAGTTTGCCGACCAGTAACAGCGGTAAAATGAAAAGAGAGTGACCAAGTCCATAAGGTGAATAGTAATTTCCATCCCGGCCCAAAATAGTGGAGCCATCCTCAATCCCCAACTCGGCGGCGTTGCCGAGGGGCCGCCCCCGCGCATCGAAAGCGATTAAATCCGGGTCGGGCGGGGGCATTGTCACGGATTGATTGTCGAGAAGATTTTGGCTAACCGTAAAAATGGCCTGCCCATCGCCGCTATCAATCCGACCGCTGGCCGTGGCGATGTAGGCGATCAACAGGATGAAGAACAGCCGGTGGATTGTATGTCGTTTGGGGCTTTGTTTTTTGGAAGTCGTGTTCATTTCGAGCGGGCCTCGTTTTCAGAAAAATTATTTTCTGGAAGGAGCGGACCATCTTCAATGAAGCGTATTGAAAATCCCCGCTCCCAGCAAGAGTTCATATGAATTTTTTTCATTCATTATTGCCAATTTCAAAGATAATCAGATGTGGTTGACAACCCACTTCTCTGCCTTCATAATTCTAATTGAACTCTAAAAACATCGTCCCGGAGATCCCCCTGCTATGCGCCAGAAAATCATCATCGCCCTGACCAGCTTTATCCTCTTCTTTCTGGTTACCAGATTTTTCAACGTGATGGCGTTTCCCATCTTTGTCGATGAGGGGCTTCACATCAGCCGCGCTCAACAGATGGCGGTCAGTGGCGACTTCATTCACGGAACGGCAGCCGGTAAATTTCTCCACGTCTGGGCTTTAACCTCTGTTATCTATCTAACCGATTTTGCCCTCCCGACGGCCAGATTTTTATCCATTCTCACCGGGCTAACCAGTGGCCTGGCGGTCTTTTGTTTAGCCCGCCTTCTCTGGCCCCACCGAAACTTGGGTTGGCTGGCAGCCTTTATTTACATTGCCCTGCCACTCCCATTGATGAATGACCGGCTGGCGTTGGCCGACAGCCTGTTAACCACCCTGATTACCCTGGTGTTAACCTTTAGCCTAAAATATATCAAGCAGCCGGAAAAACTGACCGGCTACGCTTTAGGCATTTGTCTTGGCCTTACTTATCTAACCAAAACAAACGGTCTTATCTATCTACCAATCCCATTTTTAGCTCTAATCCTCCTCCGACCCGATTGGCCAAAAACAATAAAGAGCCTTTTTCTGCCCTACTTCGTTGCTTTTGTATTCGCTTTGCCGACGGCCACCGAATTTCTTAATCAATTTCTGAGTGTGGCCGTCCGAGGCGTGCCCCATCCCGCCCAAACAGTACCGACTTCCACCTGGTGGTTATATAGCCTGGGTGAAACCTGGTTCGATTTGACCAGCTACGTCACCTGGCCGATACTGCTGTTAGCCAGTATGCAGCTCCTCGTCCTGCTCAGGAAGGGTGATCGTCGAGCGCCATTTTTGATTGTTTTGTTGTTAATCACCCCGGCAGCTTACACGCTTCTGGGGAAGGATGTATGGTACAGTCGCTATCTCTTGCCAACCGTGCCGATTTTTGTCGTTCTGGCCGCACGGACCCTGAGTGATTTAGCCTATCTATTGGCCAGGGTCACCAAGACAAAACAGGAACCATTATGGCTATCAATCTTATGTCTGCTGGCTCTGTGGCCCAGTTTCCGCTTCACCTATCACTACATCACCGAGCCAAGTGGTGCCCCCCTAACCCCCGTTGACCGCTGGCAATACATCGTGGGTTGGCCCGCTGGCTATGGCCTGGCCGAAAGCATCGACTGGTTGGAACAACGAGTCGTTGCGGACGGGCCGGTGACGGTCATCACCACCCATCACTCCGGGCCGACGCAGGAAGGATTACGGCTCTATTTGCAAAATCGTCAGGTGGTTCTCAATTTAGTCAGCCTCGATTTACAGAAAGAGAATGGCAGTCACATCAAACCCCTTGTTCAAGATAATGAAACCACAACGCTCCTTTTTCTCAATGAGCCGGTCGATCAGATCAATGATCTGTTGCAGGGCCTCTGCCCCGATGTGTTAGCCGTTTTCCCCAAGCCGGAAAATCAAAGCCGCCTGGTCATCAAAGAGTGTCCGACAAATCCACCGGCCATCACCACGCAGGCCGATTAGGAGCCGTCTGTAAATAAC
>CAZWZZ010000374.1:0-6349 GCA_964638395.1 uncultured Caldilineaceae bacterium | reverse complement strand
CCCCGGGGCAGCCTGGCCCTCTACAAAACCAGCCAGGCTCTGGCCGCCCTCCGGGGTCGGGCGTACGTCATCCCCGACGACATTAAAACGTTAGCCCCGCTGACCCTGGCCCACCGCTTGATCCTCAAGCCGGCGAGCCAGTTGCGGGGCTTAACCGCGCTGTCCGTGCTGAAGGAGGTTTTGGAGCGGACGGAGGTGGTGTTGTGAGGGGGTATATTATTCGGTTAGGGCCTCGTCCACCAATTCCTCGAACAAGGATCAGAGCTTCCAGGGGAATGATGGGGATGTGAGAGAAAATCCTACTTGACATCCATCCGGCTAAATGTCCAATCAGGCCCCACATCAGCGTTAGGGATAGTTTCTCTTTGTCCGGCTCCATTGCCGCTCATTTTCCAGATGCCCCAACTGCCGGTTCGGGCGCTGCGAAAAATAATCTCGCCGCTAGGGGTGTAAGTTGGGAGAATGTCATGGCCTGGAGCATTGGTCAAACGCTGTAAATTGCTGCCGTCAATATTCACGGTGTAAATGTCCCAGTTGCCATCCACCTCTCGGCTGAAGGCGATGGTTCGGCCATTGGGCGACCAGGCAGGGAACGAGTCGGTACCACCGATAGTAATATTGGTGTGGCCAGTATCGTCCCGGTTGGAAATCCACAGACCGGTCTTGTTATCCCGCCCAGAACGATAAACCATTTGTTGACCATTGGGCGACCAGGCACCTTGTTCCCCTAGCAGTTCAAAGTGAAAAGATTGGTTTGCACCAAGCATACTTCTAAAATAGATGCGTCGCTCCCCACCCGGTTTGGCGTCAAAAGCAACGGCGTAATTATCCGGCGAGGCACTGGCCCACCGCGCTGTTCCCTGTTTCCAATCGAGGTTTTGGTAAACCGAAATACCGTTAGCTGTGCAGACATCGCTCGGTTCCGCTTGGAGATCGACCCCTTTTCGTTCGCAGAACCAGGCATCATACTGAACCTCACAAATATCACGTAGCGGCGAGGGTAGGTCAACAGCCACGATGCCATCGCTAATCGTGCCAAATTCGCAAGCGACCCGACCATCTCGAATTTGTTGATTGACTCCGGCTTCGCCGTAGAAAAAGAGCCGCCGCTTATTGGGGGCAAAGGAGGGGCCAGCCGCCCGCGTAAAGATGAGTTGCTGATTGCCGCCATTAGTATTGGCAATATAGAGGTTGTGAGAGCCGCTTTCGTATTTGGTGAAGGCTAATTGGTAAACACCCCCACCAGGTTGTACGGTTGGTTCCGGCGTATCATCACTAAAGGCGTCGCTATCTGCCTCATTGATAATTAGATTGTCGAATTCAACAGCGGCTTCGCCCGCTTCAAAAACGGCGGCCAGTAGTCCGACTCCCCCGGCATCAAAGGTCTCGTCGGTGATGTCGGCTAACAATGTATCGTTGGCGAAAAATTGGAATTGATCGTCAACCGCAATCAGTTTCAAACGGTTTGTCTGACCGGGTGGATTGATGGCTTCGGAAGGCGTTTCATTTTGGATACGTTGCCATTCGCCCGCCTCATATTTCCAAATATTGAATGTCTGTTGGCGCAGAGCGAATTGGTAGAAGTTGTCATCATCCTCTTTCCGCACGATGAGGCCATAGATGTGGTTATCGCTGCCTTGCCGATACCCGGCGTCCACTTCCATCTCAAAATCGGTGAAGCGGTCATTCACACTTGTCCAGGCCACTGCTTCCGGGTTGGGGTCGAGTTGTAGGATCAGTTTACCGTTGTCGATGGTCTGTTCGGCATTGTCTGTTGTGGTGAGTTGCCATTTATTGGTGTCGTTGTCGAAGGTGTCTTGGAAGAGGTAGGCGGGGGTGGGGGTGGGTGGCGTGGTGGTTTCTGGCTCAGGGGTTCGAGTGGGCAATGAGGTTGGTGTATCGATCAGGTCATTGGTAATGGCGACGGTTTCCGTAGGCGTTGATGATGCTGTAGGGTCAGGTGTAATGTTAGCTTCCGCGATGGTCTGCGAGGGGGTCTGAAGCTGCATTAAGAAATAGAGAATGAGAAACGTCATCAGAAATGTGCCGACATTGAGTGCCAAATTAACAACTGTTACTAAACTATGAGGAATATTTGCTTTTGATAACATAAAGGGAACCGAATATTTCGTGATAATCGCAGCGATAATGATGAAAATGCCATATAAAAGGTAAGTAGTCATATTTATCCTCGTCCGTTACGGGGCATTAAACCCAAAAAGCTAAATTCTATTATTTTAGCAATCGGCGACACAGAAGTCATATGTGCGGGAAATCGTTCCGTCAGGTCCATCGAAGCCAATTATCTCTAACTGACTCCGACCATAGGGGGCCGACATAGGTCCACTGAAACATTGAGCCGTATTATTTAAATCCCAATTGCCTAAATCGAATGTCTCGCCAGTATCATAGGAATAGATGGTCACTTTGGCGTCTGTCTCAAAATTCGACCAGAAACAAAAATCAACCGTTGAGCCATAGTCGTAACAGCTATCCCGGCAGATTTCGCCTCGGCGAATATCACCGAATACCTGTGGAGCAGGCGTTGGGGTCGGGGTTCGGGTAGATGTGGGCTGTCTCGTCTGGGTGGGTGTCCGAGTCGGCTCTGAGCGAGGCACCAAGGTCGATGTCCATCTCGCCCCTGGTAGTGGAGTCGGGCTGGGGGTCCAAGTTGCCGCAGGGTGAGGAGTTTCAGTCACTCTATTTTCTGGAGTAGCCATAAGGAATGACATTGTCAAAGTATCGGTCGGGAGGAATCCGGCGACAAAATTAAGCCCAAAAAACGAAATGGCAAAAATTGCCATATTGAGCATTAAATTAACCGTCGGTACGGCCTCATGAGGGATTTGAACAGTTGTTAAAATGAAGGGAACTGAATATCGGGTGATGAGGAGAGCAACCACCGCGATGATTCCATAGATAAAATAGGTAGCCATTGATGAATGTCCTTGTTAATTGAAGATCGCCGAAAAGAACTTGTTATTTACGACGCTTCGTTATCATCAACATCCGCCGGAATCTGCCCAGCTGCTCCGGCAGTGAGACGTTTATCTGGTGAACCAAGAATCAGTTGGAGAAATTCGTTGTCAGAGTGCATCTGTGAATGGTTATCTTCATCCGCGCTTTTCAGTAGTTTATCGGCCAGTTTCTCCTTAATATCGTTAACATCTTCTTCATCCAATTCTAATCTTTGTGCTGTCTTAAGAAGTTTTTCTAATCTACTGATTTCTGCATTTTGATAGGCTTCTTTCTTGTTAGCTATGGCATTATGAACCTTGGTTATTGCGTTGTTCCAATCTTCGATATAAAAATTTTCCAGCAACCCGGTGTCGAGCGTCATAATTACCTGTCTAAGCGTATAGGGGGCGAAGGTAGGGTCTTCATCGATCAGGGTGTCAATATACCGCCGGTGTTCGGTATCGACTTGTTTTATATGTCGTTTGTCGAGATATTCGCCCTCTCCATAAATACGCTTGTGTAACCGCTCCAGATGTTCCCGTAGGGTATCGCTGAGATGGACATCGGCGTTTACTTTGAGGATATCCAACCCTCCGACGATGCAGTTGGCTTGAATACCCTCTTCCAGGCCGTTTTTAACGATTTTGATGCCGGTATCTTCGATCTGTCGCTCTAGTGATTGTTTCAACTCGGCCGGGCGGCTGATTAAATAATCAGTGCTGATTTTAAGAAAGTAATTTTTAGCCTCATCGATAACGATTGTTTCTAAATGATCCAGCGGATCTTTCGACTCTTTCCAAAACCGTTCGGCGTTGCTAACTCGGTAGGTCACTTGAAAGGTGGCCCTAATTTGGTGCCCATCCGCTAACTGATACCCCTCCGATGGTGTGTTGATCTTCGTTATCCGTTGCTTCATCTCCACGAAGATGAACAACAACTTCTCAGCATCTCTGGAGGTAGGGCTGATCGAATGTCTGGGGTCAGCCAAAATAGTAAAAAGGTTGGGCTGCTGTCCTCGCATTTCCAAGACGATGACGTGTCGGTCATCATCAGCGTGTGGCACAGGCGGCAACGTTCTGATCAACCCGCCCCACCGGGATTTGAAGGCATAATCTTGTAGTTGGATTAGACCGGCTTGATAGGTTTTGGTTTGCTGTAAATCAGCGACATACTGTTCGACGTGCTTTGGAAAGGCCATAATCATTTTACTCCTTTTTGTTTATAGGCGTTATTATTTGAGTGATTGAGATGGAATTAGATCTAAAAAGTTGAATAAAGGTGATGATTCTGACGGCTCACTTCTGCCCCGTCGCGTAGATCTGGCTTGAGATCGTTCTTGCCCTTTTTGCCAGCGTTGTAGGTAATTTTCCAGCCGATTCTTTCGTCGGCCTTCATATTTATCGTAGAGGTCATAAAATAGCCGGTGGTATGCATCGAACTTTTTCTGGGTAGATATGGCTGCTTCTGCCCAATTTTTAACCAATTTTGTGGTTGCTTCTTGCAGCTTAAGCCGTACCAATAGATTAGGGTCCTCCCACAACAAAAATATCATGTTGACGACAATTTCTTGGATCGCTTCATCTCTCGCAACGGGTGATAAAAGAACAATGGATAGGAATAAAATCCCGGTTACCGAACGAACATATTTTTCTTGATCTTCATCAAGCCAATCATTCAATTTGTTGATTACCAACTCAGGTTCAAAATCAAAAATATTTCTGAGAATTTCCACAGCACGGTTAAGAGGAGTAGAAATGTTAGGGTTGGTTAGTATTCCGTTTTTTAGGGCGATTTCAATAATCTCTAATGTTTCCACAGGTTGAAGCATTGCAATCAAATGGCAAGTTTCCAACGTGGTATCGACCAAACAATAATCATTACCATTTGGGCTATTAGGTAAGCGAACCCAAATTTTCAATAAATTGATTGCTTCAGATTGATGGTACTCATTTTCAACCACAAGAGATAGAGCTTTCGCCGCAACTTTTCGGATAAAAGGAGACTCATGTTGGGCCCAAGGATAAATGACTTTAGCTTTTAATTCGAGGAACGGTAGAACGTCTACCAAAGTACCCGTAGCGGCGGCGGCGTGATACCTTATCTCACCGTTATTGATGTGTCCAAGAAAACAGATGTAGTCAAGGAGTTTTAACGTGTTATCGTAAAAAAACGGATTGCTGAGAAAACTTAAGGCTTTCTGACGCTGCTCATCCGTCACAAAGGCTAAGGTTTTGATTTCCGCCCAGCCATGCTCGGTATGTCTCTTGGCTGTAGCGGGTTGGATATTTGTGCGCTCAAACTGTTGAAATGTTTCATTGCCTTCCATCCAGGAGGGCGAGGGTTTTTCTTCTTCCATCTGAGTCTTAAAGATTGAGGTTGGAATTTTTAGAAGAATTTCTTCTTGCTCATCTTGTTCGTTTTGGTTGACCGACTCATCCTGTTGATTATTGTTCATGAGATCCCCCGTTTTCTTCTTTAGACTCAGGTTCAAGATTATCAGCAACATCCTTAGCAATAATGTTCACATATCTACGATCAATCCCTTCAAACAAGGCAACCGTTAAGAGAAGACTACGATCCTCTAAACCCAATTGCTTAAAAAACCACTCATTCAGTACATTCATATCATCTCCCTCCAGAGGGTGTGGGGTGTCCGTTTCAAACTGTTGAGGACGCTCCTTTAGAAAAACACGTTGATAATCATCATTATTTTTATCAATATCGTCTACCGATTCAAGAGAATCTGATTGAGCGTCTTTTGCCTCAGCTTGATTATTTGACTTCTTTTTTTGTTTCCTTTTCTTTGCTTGTTCTTGTTCTTTTTCTTCTTCTTCTTCTTCTTCCTGCTGCTTTTTTATGGCCTTTTCCCATTGTGGATAAAATTCCTCATATATTTTTGAGTTTTTATCTTTTATCCCGCTCCACAAATCTTCTACTTCTTCATACTCAAAGATGTAGACAACTATGAGTCTTACCTTTGTATCGAACTCATGTCTTTTCTGAATACGTCGGGTAGTTTCGTTTAAGTGATAAACCAAAAGATCATCAATACTCTCTGCATCATACACTTTATTTAAACAGTTTTTAATAACAACCTTAGGTTTGTCATAACTTTGATCGTCCGCATCAGAGTCGAAGGCTGGTTTACCAAGATTATCCGAGCTATTCAGTATTTCCTCTACTGTCTCTGACGGTAAGTTTAATTCCTCAAATTGATTCGTCATACATCCCTCAAACATATCGTTAGATTTTCACTGGAACTAGCAGATTATTATTATCAAAAGATTTCGACATCAACCAAAAATTTCTTGAGTGCTGCGACCCTACTTAGCCCGTATCGCCGTTTGCCACTGACCATAAAATTGTTGATACTGGCCTGGATATTCGCCGC
>CAZWZZ010000373.1:0-6369 GCA_964638395.1 uncultured Caldilineaceae bacterium | reverse complement strand
GGCTGCCCCACAAACACCGTCCAATAGTGATACCGGTTGACTTCGCCGGTGTCGTTGGGCAAGTAATAATAGCCGGCACCGATATCCTCCGACTGCTGCCACCATTCATCGCCACACTCGACGAGAAAGGTGTCAACGCCATTATTTGTACAACCTTGCAGGGCCGATTCAGGGGTGTTGCGGTGGTCGCCTGCTGCGATACGCATTCCCCCGCCCTGAGCGTTGTAGCCTACAGCTGCCAACTGTTCGAGCAGGGTAGAACCGTCAGAACCGTCAAAATCATAAAAATCGTTGAGGGCCATATCTTGGCTGTGGTTTTCGGCGGCTGTTTGTAACAACGGACTTACGGTTAAGGGCGGACACCCCCGTTGGACACGCTCGGCGTTAATTAGCTCCACCAATTGGGCGGCGGGGTCAACTTTTGTGACCAGCGGCAGGTAACTGGTGTAGGTCTGTGTACTTTGCAACGACGGGCGCAATAAGTCGGCCTGGCTCTGCGGCGGTTGTTGGCTGCCGGCCGAAGCCGTCTCCGGCGCGGTCTGATCCGCAACGGGAGGGACCAAAATGAGGCGACTCAGCCCGGCGAACAGAATGATCAGGGCCAAAGTGGTCAAGCCCTGGCGGAGGGGGTGAAACTTCATTTTTTGATGGTGAGACATTGTACTCTCCTGAATTTATGGTTGAATTTATGTTGATGTGATTGATCGGGTTTTGCTCTCTTGGTAGAATGGCATCCACCGGTTTGTGAAATGATACTATGACCTATGGACGCTTCTCCTTTTCCAGATCGGTTGAATCGTTGAGGGCGCTGAGGTGTTTCAGCGGTCTCAGCGGCCTCATTCCCTCAGCGGTTCAGCCGTGGGCCGGTGTCGTTATGGCATTGGCGTTGCTCCTTGCCCCGATAAATTGATTTGATGATCGCCCGGTGACAATGAAAAAATGAAAAAATGAAAAAATGAAATCCTCGATTTGGGTCAATGACTTCAGCCGGTTCAGCCGTGCGCCGGTTAATCCGGGTCTGCTCTCCGAGCTTAACACAAATCGACTCTCATGTGTCTCCGCAATTCCTCTCATAAAAAACGAAAAACATAAGGGTGTTGTCCTATGCAGCGAAATTACTATTGAGCAATGTTTCAACGCTCAACAGCAATTCGTCTAAGGGTATATCCTGCCCCTGTATAACCTGGGGCACTGGCGGTAAGGGTAACGCTGGGGAAAGCTGGTCGCCTGTCAAGGCGTGGTAGCGTTGGCGATACTCGACAGTTGGCGCTGTTTGGTAAAGCTCCTTGTAAAGTTCAGCCGCAGTTTGGCCGACCCCGATTTGCGCCGGGGTTGATTGCCAGATTTCGTCATAAATGGCGGCTTGATAATTGTCGTCAGGCCATGCCTCCAAAAGCCGCTCTAGTCTGGCCACGGCTTGCGGGTGAGTCAGCAATTTCAGCTTCAAACTGAGTCTAATTTCAAGAAGCCGGGCCTGAAACTGAATATCTTTGTATTGAACCTGATCGGCCACCGCTTTTGTTTCTTGATTGGTCTGGCGAGCTTCGTGGTAACGCTTCTGTTTTTCATAGAGGTCGGCCAGGGAGATTAGATCTTCACCGAGCGCATACGGATTATCGAGGATGCGCCTGATTGGAATAACCGTATTCAAGAGATGTTCAGCCTCCGCAAAACGACCTTGAACGGTATAGACGCGGGCAATGTTGGCCATGATATTTAGGATGATGGCCCAATCGCCCAGGTCGATCATAATTTGTAACCCCTGTTGGTAACAGCGGAGGGCGTTGTCGTAATCCCCCTGCAAGCGGTATATTTCTCCGGCGTTGCCGATAATCATCCCCGCTCCCCGCGAGTCGTCTATATCGAGCGCAGTGGTTAACGCCTCTTGCAGATGAGCGACAGAGTTTCGATAATCCCCGATTTCCCAATAAACGCCGGCCACGTCATTGCCGGCTAAAATTGTGCCTCGGTGGTAATGGGCCGCTTTGGCCACGTCAAGCGCCCGCAGCAGACTCTCCAGAGCGTGGGAGTAGTCGCCTAATCCCCAATGAACCAGGCCGATATTCTCAGCCGCAGCGCTGACACCGGCTCGATCCCCCGTTTGGGTGGCCAAGTCAAGCTGCTGCTCGGAGTAACTCAGGGCCTGGTCGTAACGCCCCTGCTGAACACAGACAAAACTCAGGTGGGAAAAGGCCCGGATCAACCCGGCGTGATCTTCCAGGTGACTAAACTTTTGGCGGGCTTGCTCCAGCCATTTTATCGCCTCCTGATAGGCTTGATTGTGGGATAAAAGATGGCCCAATAATAGTTGGCAGCGGGCCATGCGGCTATCATCATTCATTGTTTGGGCCAGCTCAAAAGCCTGTCGATACATCTGTTCAGCTTCCGCCCAGTGGCCGGTCAATTGCCACACTTCGCCCAGGTTGAGCATAATATCCCCCTGCTCCTCCGGGACGAGTAGCGGCAGGAGGTGTTGGTAATATTCAACGGCGGCTTCATTGGCGTAGGCAATTTTGGCGGCATCGCCGGCCCAGCGATAGTAAATTTTCTGTTTGGCCCGGTTGCGGCTGCGGCCAAAGTGGTAGGCCAACTCATCAACATACTGCTCCAGGTGTAGGGCATAATGGCGCTCGATAAAATGGCCCACGTGTTCGTGGAGCGTCTCCCGCAGCGCAAATGACAGGCTATTGTAGGCCACCTCCTGGGTCGTAATATGCTTGAAAATATATTCTAATTCCGGCTCCGGTTTATCCAGCGGGGTTAAATCGAGGCGACTGAGCGTATCGAGATGGCGCTTGATTTCCTCCGGCTCCCCCAATGGGGGATAGCTCTGCCACAGCCAGGCGGCTTTGAATACCCGGCCAATCACGCTGGCCACTTTTAAGGTGGCCTGCTCAAGTTCGGCCAGGCGGTCGATCCGGCTCAAGATGAGACTATGCAAACTGTCAGGTAGTTCTAATGTTTGCCAGGCGGCGCTATCTTCCAGATCGGGCGTTTGATCGCCGATGAAGTTCAACATCTCTTCAATATAAAAGGGATTGCCCCCGGCTTTCTGGGTGATCCGCTCGATCAGGTCGGCGGGTAGTTTATCCGAGATGAAGAGACGTTTGGTTTTGAACTGGATGAATTGAGCGACCTCGGCCGGGGTAAATTCCGTGAGGTGAAGCTGGCTAAAGTGGGGCAGATGAGCGGCCCAGGCTGACGGCCCCTGGCGACGATGAACCGGGCGATGGATGATGAGCAGTAAAACCGGCAAGGCGTACAGATTACGGCCCAGAAATTCGAGGAGCGCCTGGGACAAGGGGTCGATCCAGTGGCAATCTTCCAGCAGCAGAAAGAGCGGGCCATCCGTCGCCCAATGACGCAGGCAGGTCAGCAGCAAGGTGTGCAACATCTCTTGCCGCAGGTCGCCCTCCAACGAGCGGGTTAGATCATTATCGGGCAGGGGAATGTTCAGCAGGAGATCGAGGAGCGGTAACCGTTGCACCAAATGGGGATCGATGGCGGTCAAGCGCCTTTCTAAATGGCTAATCTGTTCCGCTTGTGACCAATCTGCGTTCAGTTCAAAAAAATTGCGCCAGACGTCTCGCCAGACCAGGTAGCTGACCGTCGTGCCGTAGGATTGGCAGGCCCCGCCGGCGCCGCTAAAGTCCGCTTGAGCCGCCAGTTTGACAATTTCCCCACTCAACCGCGATTTGCCGACCCCGGCCTCGGCGGTGATGCTTAAAATTTGGCCCTGACCCTGTCTGGTCATCTCGATTTTGGCCGCGGCCTGTTCTAACTCCCGTTGGCGACCTACGAAGGGCAGATCGGGCTGAGGTTCGTGGAAGCGAAGCGAGGGCGGCATTTTGCCCTCGATGACCGCGTAAACCGGAATCGGCTCAGATTTGCCCTTGACCTTGATTGGCTCAAATCGCTCCCAGACAAACGCCTCCGCCGCCGCGTCGTGAGTCGCGCCGCTGACCATAATTTGATCCGGCCGGGCAGCCTGCATCAGCCGGGCGGCCAGGTTGACCGTATCTCCCATCACCGTGTATTCTTGGCGGGTGGGCGACCCGACCTGGCCACAGTAGACAAACCCGGTGTTGACTCCAATGCGGGTCTGACAGTCGGGCAGGGCCACCAATTCCAGGGCGCAGCGCAGCGCCCGCTCTTCATCATTTTCGTGGATGACCGGCGCGCCGAACAGGATGATATATTTGCTGCCCTTATCCCCCATATCCACCTTGTTCAGATAGCCGTCGTAGCGATGGACGATGTGAATGACGGCGCTGAGATAATGTTGGAGTTTGGCGGGTACGTCGGGGTCGTGATCGTAGTCGAAGCCGCTGAAGCTGACAAAGAGGACGGTCACTTTGCGATGCTCATTGATGAAGCTACTCTGGTTAGCCCGCAGGCGTTGGGCCAGAGAGGGATGGAGATAGGTGGACAGGGTGTCGATGACCGGCGGCGGGAGCGACCCCAGATCAGGCAGCGGCGCGGGCCGGGCACGCCGTTTGAGGCGAGCGATGCAGCTAAACCCATCCCGATCCTCGACAACCTCGATGTGGCCGGCATGGGCCAGGAGATCGTCGTGGATAACCACCTCTCCTTTGTCGGCGTGATGTTCGGCATCGGCGCACAGATCGAGGAGTTCCCCGGCAATCAGATATTCCAGGCGAATCTCAGGGTCGCCGACGGTGCTACACAAGACCGGCCCCAGAGCCAGGCCGGCCTTCATGGCTAACGTAAATTGACCGGCGCTGGTCGGCAGCGCCCGGTAACGATCCATATTGGCTTGCATCTCCACCGCGCATTGAATGGCCCGGCGCACCGTGGCTTGGCGGGTCCGGCTGGTGTAAGGAAAGAGAACCGTCATCGCATCGCCGCCAAATTTGCCGATGATGCCGCCGTAAGCGTGAATCAGGGCGATCATCGGCTCGAAATAGCTGTTGAGGATGGCGGTCAGCTCCTCCGTGCCGCCCCGCCCGGTTTTGCCCAGCGCCTCGCTGATGGGCGTGAAGCCGGAGACATCGGCAAAGAGGGCCACGGCGGCAAAACGACGGGCCTGACCCAACGGCCCAGCCCCGTTTTGCCGCAGCAGCTCTTCAGCCACGTGATAAGGAACAAATGAACGCCACAGAGAAGACATTAATTCACCTTTTAAGGAATCATTCTAGCCACATATCACTTTTGCAAACGACCGCCTCATTTGACCACCCCCACCCGGACATAAATGATCCGGGCTATCAAACAGCACCCCATCAGTGGGGTTTTAGCGAAAAAACCGGATTGATCCGGTGCTGTTTGATAGCTCGGCGAGCCTGTCCTGAGCTTGTCGAAGGGTTCATCGCCGAGCGGAGGCGGGGATAAAGCAGGTTGGAGCAAAGTGATATGTAGCTAGGCGTAAATTGCTAATTGACGCCGCACGGCTATCTCGAAATCTGGAACAATTTAGCAAATCGTTCTACGTTCGGTGATTACCGCCGTTCGGCGGTGTCTAACAGAACGCCAATGGCCAAAGCGATGCGGCGGTCCAACTGCCGGGCCTCATCCGGCGACAAGTCGAGAACGTAACGGTCGAGAATGGTCAATTGGCGGTTGAAAGCCCCTAACATCTGGCCTTGAGCAGCGGTCAGAAAAACAAAATTGGTGCGGAGCAGGCCAAAGAAGTTGCCTATAATGCGGCGCAAGATAGCTTTGAACCACTGATCCTCCTGCACCAAACAGATGGGCTGGCCGTCAGGCGTGTGGCAGCGCCACCGTTTGCGAACCAGATCATACAGGTAGTTTTTGGCCACCTTAGCCAGGGGTTCTCCCGCCCCATCCTGCACGGTGAAGGTCATCGTCGGAAAAGCGAACTTTTGATCCTGCAAAATGATTAACGCTGGTTCCTCTTGTTTGGCCTCATCCCGATAAAAGGTGACGTGTCGTTTCCGAGAGAGGAGTACGCCGCCCGCTACATAGGCCGCCACGCCGCCCATACCGCCGACCAGAAAGAGGGCCGCCTGTAGCAGTTGCAGCGCGGGCTGATCCGTCGCCGGGATGAGGCTGCCCATCATACAAAACAGCCCAAAAACTACCGCCCCGGCGATCAACCCGCCCATCATCGCCAGAATATTGTGAATGGTGTGCCGGGGTCGCTCCACGTAGAGCAACGTTTCCCCAGCCTCATCCCAGACGTGATATTTTTCCGCGCCCAAGGTCAAATGCTTCTGCCGTAACAAAAATTTATTTCGAGCAAAAATAGGTTCCAGATGTGACATTGTTCCTCCTGATAGTTTGATGTTGAATTGTTAAACGACTTGGTCTCAGTATGGCCCAGGTCAGGGGAAAAATCACTGGGCAGTCGGTGAAGAATTGGTGAAGATGGGGCGTGGAAGATTAGGG
>CAZWZZ010000372.1:0-6381 GCA_964638395.1 uncultured Caldilineaceae bacterium | reverse complement strand
ACGGGCTGAAGGACGACGGACTGAACGACGACGGACTGAACGACGACGGGCTGAACGACGACGGACTGAACGACGACGGGCTGAACGACGACGGGCTGAACGACGACGGGCTGAAGGACGACGGACTGAACGACGACGGACTGAACGACGACGGGCTGAATGACGAGGGGCTGAACGAGGACGGGCTGAACGACGACGGGCTGAAGGCATCCGGCGCAAATTCCGCCCCAAGCCGCTGCAAATCCTCGGAACTATTTAGCTCCTCAAACGCCTGAGCAATATCTTTGAAAATCAACAGATCATAATCATCCGGCAGGTTGGACAGGGTGATCTGCACCCGGCTGTTGGGGGACACACTAAACTTGTACCAGCGAGCCTGGTCCGGCTGGTCGATGAACTGCTCGAAGGTGGCCGGGTTGCCGCTCAAGGTCAGGGCGCGGGGCCAGGAGTCGTTGTCCGGGCCGGTGATGGTACAACTGCTCAACTCGGAGGTGTTGCCATTGGGATCGGTCGCCGTGACGGTCACATATTGGTTGGTCGGCACGCTCACCGGCAACGTTTCGTTGAAGAAGACGTCCCCCTCGGCATCGGTCGTCACCGATACTGAGCCGAGGAACGTTTCCCCTTCGCCAAAGGTGGAGGGATCACAGACAGCGTTGAGGAAGACATCCAGTTTGTAGGTGGTGCTGGCCGCGCCGTTGATACGCCCTTCCAGAACGACCGAGCCACCGCTGGGCACGGCCCGGTAGAGAACGGGATAATTTTGCAAATCGTTGGGACCGCTGTCGGCATCATCGAGATCATTGGTGGTGACGTCGTCATCGGCCAGGTCGATGCCCAGGCCCTCGTTGGCCAGCAGGCGGTTACTGCGTAGGGCATTGTGCGCCCCGCTGTTGACGGTGATGCCGTTGCCACCGTTGTAGGCGATCAAATTGCCGTTCTCCGAGGCCAAGCCGCCGATCAGGTTGTCATAGCCATCAACGAACAGGCCGCTGCCCTCGTTGCCCTGATCGGTCGTGCCGTCGGCATCGACGCCGATGAAGTTACATTGGACAATGTTGTAATCCCCGTTGACCACCAACCCGCTCCCGAAGAAGTTGTTGATGACCAGGCCCCGAACGGTGCTACCGTCGGCGGTCAGCAGGAGACCGACCGACTCGGCGGCGTTCGCGCCGTCCAATTCCACCGTCAAGGTCGGCGGCCAGGCGGTACAGGCGGCTCCGCTATGGGTCAGGCCGTCGATGATAACGGCCTCCGTCAGAGCGGGCAGGGGACTGTTTGGCAGAATGGTCTGCACGCCACTGCTCCCCAGATCGAAATGGATTTCGTCGGGATCGCTGCCATTGGCGGTGGCATTGGCGGCGTCGATGGCTTCCCGGAGTGAACAGTCAACCACCGTACAGGTTCCGTCATCGCTGTCGGCGGTGGTGTTGACGGTAAAGATGGGGCCGGTTTGGAGAGGATCCGACTCTTGGGCAATTTCCATAATCTGGTAGCGGGAGAAGGGACCAGTGGTGATCCCTTCATCGCCAAAGCCAATTCCACTGTCTGTGGGGTCGGTGGCCGCGTCCCCGTCGAAGCTGTAATCAACGCCGTTGGCGCTTTGAGGGGTGTAGGTTTCGCGGGGGCCGGCGGGCGAGACGATAAATTCGACAAATTTGGTCCAGGTGGAGACATCATCACAGTCGATAAAAGGACTGCTGCCGTGGATGGTCGTGTTATCCAAAAGACCGCCGGTACAGGCGTCACTCTGATCCATCGTGTAGCTGGGGCCGCCGTTGCTGCTGCTGATGGTGGCGCTATCGGCGACGATTACTTCGCCATTGTTGATTTCCAACGCGCCGTACCAGCGTTGCTCGACATCATTGCGACCATTATTGGTGCCAATGCTGTTGTCGGTTTCCAGGGTGGCCACGTTAGCCGGGGCCGTATCCAGCAGCAAAATCCCGGCACAGTCAGCCGCAGCGAGGATGTCGGCACAGTTGTTGTCGATGTCGTTGAAATAATCGGGACTGCTGCCCAAAACAGGCTGGGCGATGCGGTCGTCAGCGGCGGTAGCCGGGCTGCGGTCGGTTCCATAATCGACGACAACGGAGATGCCGCTGTGCCCATTATCACGAATGGTGTTGGCCTGAATGGTCGGCGATGAGCCGGAGATATATACGCCCTGCGTGCCGTTGAAGGCGATCAGGTTGCTGCCGCCGTCGATCTCGCCGACGACGTTACCGGAACCGGTTGATAGAAACTCGATCCCGGTGAAGCCGTTGCCCAGATCGGTGCTGCCGGTGATGTCGGCCCCGATGGTGTTGCCGTTAATGGTGTTGGTCGCGGTGTCGGTTCCTTCCAGCGAGATACCGCCAAACAGGTTGCCGGAGACCAAATTGCGGGCGTTGCCGCCGATCCCGCCGATGGTATTATTGGAGGGGCCGTTATAGACCCGGATGCCATATTGGCCGTTGCCCAGTTTGGCCGTGCCGCTGAGGTTCGTGCCGATGAGGTTGCCCTGGATTGTATTGCCGGTGGCGTTCGTGCCGGACATAAAGATACCTTCCAGGTTGTTGCCGGAGATGAGGTTGCCCGCGTTGGGGTCGGTACCGCCAATAACATTGTTGGCCGTGTTCAGATTGATGCCCGAACTGCCGTTGGGTATGGCATCGACGCCATCAATGTCGGTGCCGATGAGGTTGCCCTGAACGGTGTTGCCGGTGGCTAAACTTTGGTTGATAAAAACGCCGGAGAATTGATTGCCGGAGATGAGATTGCCCGCCCCGGCGACTGTCCCGCCGATGGTGTTGTTGGGAGCGTTCTGCATTTCAACACCGGATTGGCCGTTGCCCAGCTCCAGTTGACCGGTCACATCCGTACCGATGTAGTTGCCTTGAATGAAGTTGTTGTTTACGCCGACAGAAAGGAATACCCCCCACAAACCATTGCCAGAGATCAGGTTACGGGCGGCGGCGGTCGTCCCCCCGATACTGTTGTTGCTAGTACTACCGACCAGAGCAACACCACTCTGGCTGTTCTCTAAAGAGGCTGTCCCGTCAGCCGTGGTCCCGATAAAGTTACCCTGTACATTATTATTTTGAGCCGAACTGCCGTTGATTTCGACGCCATTGGTGTCGTTGCCTGAAATAACATTACCCTGACCGGCAGAGGTTCCCCCAATCTGGTGATTTGAGCCTTGAAAGTTGCCAATCCCGGCCCCGGTATTGCCCAAATCCGCCGCGCCGGTGGCATCCGGGCCGATGTAGTTGCCGTAAATATAGTAGCCGTTGACCTGATCCAGAGTGATCCCGTTGCGATTATTGCCGGACAGGATATTGCGAGCGGCCGGGGTACTCCCACCAATCGTGTTGTTGGTTCCCGGCGACCCGCCGATGATGCCATCAACGCTATTCCCCCGGTCAAGCATCCCGGTCACATCGGTGCCGATATAGTTACCTTCGATAGTGTTGTTACTACCGGTCAGGAAAATACCCACACTACTGAAGCGGTTGATGACCAGGCCCCGAATGGTGCTATCGTTGGCCTCGAGCGTCAAACCATTGACCGTCCCCGCAGCAGTTGAGCCATCCAGCTCGATCAGCAGCGTCGCGTCGCTACCGACCGTCTGGGTATTTGCCGCCGCCCCCGGCTGGGTGGTGCCGTCGATGATAACGGCGTCGGTGATGGCCGGCAGGGCGCTGGCCGGTTGGATGGTGTGTGGCCCCGCGCCGGGGATGTTGAAGGCGATGGTGTCGGTGCCCGGACTGCCGTCGTGGATACACTCGTTGACGGTGGCGTTGCTGTTGGCCGCTTTGATCGCCTCCCGCAGCGAGCAGTCGCCGTCGACGGCTTCGGCATCACTGGTCGTGGTCACGGTGATGGTGATCGCGGCCTGGGCTGCTGTGCCCAGCCACAGGAATAGTAACAAGGCCAGGGTGACGACCAGGCTGCGTAACAGGTGTGACAGTAGCTGTGAAAATAACGGTTGCTGTTTCATAGACTCCCCCAAAAGCAAAGGACCAGGCTGACGGTTTGAGCGGTAAGCCGGTTGGTAATGATGGATGGTTAGTTTTTTTAAGTCTGCAACTTGAAAAATATAAATTTTGCCAGGACCGGTAGGCGAGGAGGGTTCAGGTAAGGTGGGCGGTGGAATTTTCCTGGTGTAAAAAGTTAGGATGTAGGTGAGCCATCATAACTCTGGCTGCGAGAGCCGCTCTCAGGATAACATAGCCCGGTTTGATTTAGGTTTGAGCGATGGGGGACGGAGAAATTTTTAACATTGTAAATAGGGTAAACGGGGCGGCTCCAATTGGCCGCTGTCGCCCGGCGTGTTATACTTTGCCCTGTGATAGACCTACTGCGCGAAAACTCCCTGTTACTGCTGTTTGTCGTCATTGCTCTGGGCATTGCCGTGGGCCGGGTTCGACTGTTCAATATTCAGCTCGGCTCGGCGGCGGTTCTCTTTGTCGGGTTGCTGGTCGGGGCGATGGGGGCCGATCTCGACTTGCCCCCGTTTATCATCCAGTTGGGGCTGGTCATTTTCGTCTACGCCATCGGCCTCAGCAATGGAGCCAGTTTTTTTCGAGCCATCCAGCAGCAAGGCTCCCAACAGATCAGCTTTATCCTCTTTTTTCTGACTCTGCCGGTCGTCCTGATCGTGGGGCTGGCCTTCCTGTTTGATTTAGGGGCAGCGGCGGCCGCAGGCGTCTTCGCCGGGGTGGGAACCAATACCGCCGCTCTAGCCGGGTTGCTGGATATGATTAGCGTCCAGATTTCGGCTGACAGAGCGACGGATGCCGTCGCCGCGACCGCCGTCGCTTTCGCCGTCGGCTATCCGTTGGGGGTGATGGGCCGGATCGTGGTCATTACCTGGCTCCAACATCTGTGGCGGATCGACTTTGCTGCCGAAGCGCAGGCTGTTCGGGAGATGTACCCCGCCGCGCAGGAAATCATCGATCAGGCCGTGGAGATCACCAATCCGGAGATGACCGGCGTTCCGCTCCGGGATTTGCAGCGGCTCAATAATTGGGATGTGGTCTTTGGCCGATTGTGGCGAGAGGGGCACGTCAGTCTGGTCAATGGCGATACCCAATTCCAGAGCGGGGATGTCATCTTCCTGGCCGGTGAGTGTGAATCTGTCCAGGAGGTGATGACGGCGCTGGGTCGCTTGGCCAACAATGCCCTTTTTGCCGACTACAGCGTTTACACCAAACGCTGGTTTTTCGTCTCCAACCCGGCCGTCGCCGGCCAGCCGGTTATTACTCTCGATCTCAAGGAGGGCTACGGGGCGCTCATCTCGCGAGTGCGGCGGGGGGATACCGACCTGCTGGCCACCAAAAACACGATCCTCGAGCTGGGCGATCAGGTGCGGGTCCTGGCCCCACGCACCACCGCCCCCGACCTGGTGGCCCTGTTCGGTGACTCTTACGACGCTGTCAGTCGGGTCAATCTGTTTCCCTTTGGCCTGGGCGTCGCCATTGGTATCCTGCTGGGCCTGGTCAGCATCACCCTGCCCGGCGGGGTTGGCTTTCAGATCGGCTTTGCCGGGGGAACGTTGATCGTGGCCCTGATTTTGGGCGCTCTGCGCCGCACCGGGGCCATCGTCTGGACATTGCCCTACAGCGCCAACCAAACCCTGCAACAAGTGGGCCTGGTTCTGCTGCTGGCCGGTATCGGCGTCAGCTCCGGCAACTCCCTCGAAAATGTAGCCCTCGGCCAGGCCGTGCTGCTGCTGCTGTTGACAGCTACCCTGGTCGTGCTGGCGACGACGGTCACGGCTTTTGTGGTTGGGCACAAATTGCTAGGTTTGCCCTTTGGCCTGGTGGCCGGTATGATCGCCTCCCAACCGGCCGTCTTTAGCTACGTCTCCGAACGGGCACAGTCCCACCTGCCCAACATCGGCTTTACGATGGCCATCCCCATCGGCCTGATCTTGAAGGTGGTCTACGCCCAAATTCTCTTTTCGCTGCTCAACCGGTTGTAGGAGATAGGTTACGCAGATAGCGATCCAAGTCGGTCAAGGTGGCGTTGCCCTTCATCTCTAAATGCAACCAGAAATCGGACGACCAGGCATCTTGCACCTGGAGGTGATAGAGCGACTGGGCTTTCCCCCCCTGCGCCTCGGCTGCCTTGATGGCCGCTTGCCGCTCAGAGCAACTGGCTAGATGTCGGGTCAGCCCCCCTTTGGTCATTTCTCGGCCACAGAAGTTACATTTTCCCCGTGATTGTTTGCGTCGAGCCATTATTCATCCATCCTTTCCGTACACAAAATTTATTATTGGTACTACGGCAGTACCAGAAAAATAATTATCCCAAAAATCCGAGCCTGGGGTCAGTTGTCATTTGTCAGTGGTCAGTTGCAAAGGACAAAGGACAACTGACCACTGACTCATCATC
>CAZWZZ010000371.1:0-6383 GCA_964638395.1 uncultured Caldilineaceae bacterium | reverse complement strand
AGTGGCCCAGGACCACGAGCAGCGGGGTGTGCAGATGAGCGGCGGCATATTCGATACTGCCCAGGGCCATATCATCGACCACATTGCCAGCCAGCCGGATCACGAACAGATCGCCAAGCCCCTGATCGAAGACCACGGTCGGCGGTACTCGAGAATCGGCACAACCGAGGATTATAGCAAAGGGGCTTTGACCCCCGGCCAGGCTCTGGCGAGCCTCTCCTGTTTGGTGCGGATAGTTCATTTGGGCGGTAACGTACCGCTCGTTACCGCCCAACAGCATAGCCAGGGCCTCGTCACTACTGGGCATATTGGTTGGGGTACTCATTATTTTCCTCCTAAATATAAGATTTAAAATTAAAAGAGCCGACACCATGCCCCTATATCGGGATTTTGGTTGCCGGCCTATTTTACAACTCGTCTACTCCGGATAGAAGTTTACGCTTTGTCTAATCTACCGCGTACTTATATATTTGCCATTTCGATTGTGAATTGTATCCTTAAATGGTAACGTTGTCAAATAAAGATACCGGGTAGAATTAACGCAGATTATTAAAACAATTTGCTGAATGTTGTCGGGGCGGTTATTATTCCTATTTTTCATAGGGCCAAAGTACCACTCTCCCGGCAAGATATGGTATAATAACTCTGCGGAGGATATACACATTGTTACTCGATAATCGCTACGAACTCAAAGAGACACTTGGTCAGGGCGGGGCCGGGACCGTTTACCGGGCCTACGATACCAAACTGGAGCGGGTCGTCGCCATCAAATATCTGGACACAGCAGCCGATGGTCCCGATCAGGGGAAGGAACGGCTCCGCCGCGAGGCTGCCCTTTTGAGCCGTCTTGACCATCCCAACATTGTTAGTTTTTACGATATCGGCAGCGAGGCCGGCCAGGCTTATCTTGTGTTGGAATATATCGCCGGCTGCACCCTGCGGGAGTGGTTGGACACCCACCAGGGGCCGATACCGGTTGAGATTACAGAACATATCAGCCGGGAGGTGTTGGCCGCCCTCGACTCGGCGCACCAGGCCGGTGTCATTCACCGGGATTTGAAGCCGGAAAATATTATGCTGGTCGGACTCGACCCGGATTGTCCGATTGAGGTAGACACGCTGCGCCCGGCAATCAAGGTGATGGATTTTGGCCTGGCCTATTTTAGCGGCGATGTCCGTATCACCGCCGAGAATCTGGTGGCGGGAACAGCCCTTTACCTGCCCCCGGAGGCGGCCCTGGGCCGGACCGTCGATAGCCGGGCCGATCTCTACGCCGTCGGCCTGATTCTGTATGAAATGTTGACCGGACGCTTACCATTTCTGGGGAATGACCCGCTGGTGGTCATCTCCCAACATCTGCACGCCACGCCCGTCTCCCCCCGCTGGTATAACAACAAATTGTCCACCGCCTTAGCCAACCTCATTCTCAAACTGCTGTCGAAAAATCCGGCAGACCGGTATGGGACGGCCCAGGAAGTACTCGATGAACTGGAGCAAACGACCCTGAGCAATGAACCGGAAGCGCCCCCGACCGTGACCACCTTTCTCGACTCGATAGCCCGAGGGCGATTGATCGGGCGGGATGAGGAAATCGGCCTGCTGCGAGGGGCGATTGACAAGGTGTTGCACGGGCCTGGCTCCGTTTTACTGATCGAAGGGCCGCCCGGTATCGGCAAGAGCCGCCTGGTGCGGGAAGCGGGCGTCTATGCCCGGCTGAAAGGGGCACAGGTCTATACCGGCCACTGCTACAGCGCCGATATGGCCCTGCCTTACCAACCCTTCATTAACGTCGTCAAAAATTATGTCGAGGCCAACATCCCGCCCGGTTCGACCGGCTACCTGCCCGCGAACCTGGCCGCCGAGTTGGTCAAATTAGCGCCGAGCCTGGAGAGCCATTTCAACTTGGCCCCCGCCCCTGACGAAGACGCGCCCCCCGATGCCCGGCTGCGGCTGTTTGAGGCAGTCACGACGCTATTAACGGGCGGCACGCATCCGGTTGTGGTCATTTTAGAAAACCTGCACCGGGCCAGTGTGGCCGACCTGGCCCTCTTCCTCCATCTGGCCCAGGTCGGTACCCACAACCGCCGCTTGCTGCTCATCGTCACCTACCGCAACCGGGAGCAGGCGGATGGGCCGGCCAACAACTTCGCCGGGATCACGACCCAACTACGGGAAAGTGGCCGGGCCACCCATTTGTTGATGACCCCCCTATCGGCGGCGAGTGTCAGCACCCTCCTCCGCACCCTGCTGGAAGGGGACGTCGCGCCCCACTTTGCCCAGAGGATCTATGAGGTGACCGAAGGCAACCCCTTCTTCATCGAAGAAATCTTAAAGGCCCTCATCGAAGAGGGACGTATCTTCCGCGACTCGACTCGAGGCCGCTGGGAAGGGGTCGAGCTGGAACGCTTGACCATCCCGGCCAGCCTGAAAGAGGTGATGGAGCGTCGTCTGGAGCAGTTGAGCCGTTCACAACGGCACATTTTGACCGTGGCCGCGCTACTGGGGCGGCAGTTCAAGGTGGAGGCGCTGCTAGGGGTCGTGACCACGCCAGGACGAGACGCGCCCATCTTTAGTGAAAGCGACGTCCTGGACACGCTGGAAAATGGGGTCCATATGCAGTTGATTAGCCGGGTCTACGAAGCTGAGGCCACGCAGCGGGAGATCTATCGTTTCAACCACTCCTTGCTCCACAAGGCCCTCTATGAACCGCTTGGCCCCCACCGGCGGCGACAGTTGCACCGGCAGATTGGCTACGCCCTCGAAAAGCTGAGCGAGCATCAAGAGCAGCCTATCGCCCTGCCGGATGAGTTGGCGTACCATTTCAGTATGGCCGGCGGAGATGAAAAGGAAAAGGCAATCAGCTACAATTTGATCGCCATCAACAACGCCCTGCGGGTATATGCCAGCGAGGTAGCCGTCACCCATTACGAACTTATTCTGGAACTGTTGGCTGACGACGAGCAGACCCGCCGGGCCTGGATTTTGGAGCAGATGGGCGATCTCTACTTCCGACGCACGCGACAAATTGTCGATGCCGTGGCCGCCTATGAACGTTCCATCGAGCTGTGGCAGGCGACGCCCAAGCCGGATGCCCAAACATTGATCCGGCTCTACACCAAGATGGGCGAAATCGGCCACCATTGGCACGGTCACGTGGCCCGCCTGGATGATTATCTGGCCGAGGCGCTCCGTTTACTGAACCAAGACCCGGCTCACGAAGAGAGCCTGACCCGGGCCCGGGTCTTGATTGCGATGGCCTTTAACCGGCACGCCCAATCGCAAACCGAGGCGGATGATAAAGAGGCTCTGCGTCTGGCCCACGCTGCCGCCGATTTGGCCATCCGTCTGGATGCGGTCGATGAAGAGGCCACCGCGCTGGATGCGATGCAGCGCGTCCATCGCCGCCTCGGTGAATTAGAGACCGCCCACGAGATCGACAAGCGTCGTTTGGCTCTCATTCCCCGGATGACAAACCCGGCCGAGGCGGTCGATGCCAACATCGGGGCCAGCCATATGGGCTGGGAAACAGGCGATTTAAACGCGGCCATCAAATACTGTCAAGAGGCCCTGGCCACAGCCCGAAAAACGGACAACATCGGCGGCCAGTGGGAGGCCCTACGCCGCCTGATGATGGTCTATCTCCAATGGGGCAAGCTGTCCGAAGCCGTGACTTACGCCCAGCAAGGCGTTGGCCTCGGTTCCCGGGCCGGTATCCTGGAATTTGGGCAGCCGGTGGAGGCCCTGTTTCATACCCATTTGACCATTCTCCATGCCCTGCAAGGAGAAACGGAGGCCGCCGCCCGATCCTTGAATGAACTCAAGCTGTTGTCCCCCAGTTCACACCTGCCCCCGTATCGGTCGGGGCTGGGCTGGTACTATTACGAAATCGAAGCCTGGGCCGAAGCCCGCCAAAATTTAGAGCAGGGGGCGACGTTCCCCCCGCCGTTTCTGCCCCTCTATTTCGAGCAAATATTTTTAATCGACGTGTATGGTCATCAGGGGGACGAGGCTGCCTTCGAGAAAATCAAAGATCAAGCCGAAGCTGAAGTACAACGCTGGAATATGCCCTATCTGCTGACTATTTTCCATCGCGGCTGTGGGGCGTTTTATAGCCAACAGGAACAATGGAAGGCGGCTGAAGCGGCCTTCAAGCTGGCCCTGCGGATGACCCGCCGCAAAATGTTCTGGTACCAGGATGCCCGCACCTGGCTGGATTATGGCCGGATGTTGGCCCGCCGCCAGGAGCCGGGTGATACGGAGATGGCCCGCGAATTTCTGGGCGAAGCGCAGGGCATGTTTCAAACGTTCGGCGCGCAGGCTCTGGCCGAAAAAGCCTGGATCGAGCTGACCCGGCTCTCGCAATAGGGTCTGGTTTTTCTGACAAGACAAACACACCGGAGAAAAAATCTATGGATGGAACGATGACCCGTGCCCACGTGGAAGAAATTGTAAAAACAGCCCGGCTGAAAATTCAGCGGCCTGATTTGAGCAAAGCTGACCTGAATGGAGTCGATTTCAAAGAGATTGATCTAATCGGGGCCAATCTGAGCGGGGCTTACTTTGACGGGGCGGACCTCAGCGGGGCGCTCTTTAGCGAGGCCAACCTGATTGGGGCCAGACTCAACAAGGCTAACTTGAGCGGCACGGATCTGAGCGAGGCCCTCCTGAGCGGGGCTAAATTGATCGAGGCCAATTTGAGCCGCTCCTTTCTGAGCGAGGCCAGTCTCAACAGCGCCCGGCTGACGCGGGCCAACCTGACCGGGGCGAAATTGGTGGCTGCCAACCTGAGCGGGGCCGATTTGACCGGGGCCAGGATGCACCAGGCCGATTTTCGGATGGCTTATTTGCGTTGGGCCGATCTCAGCCACGCCGACTTGAGCCAGGCCACCTTTAGCGACTCCAATCTGAACGCCGCCCATCTCATCGACAGCGATCTCAGCCGGGGTGATTTTCGGGGGGCCTATCTACGGTGGGCCAATCTGCACGGGGCCAATTTACAGCAGGCCAATCTACAGCAGGCCAATATGAGCGAAACAGATTTGCGGGGGGCCAACCTTCAAGGGGCCAAGTTGAAAGAAGCCAATCTCAAAGAGGCCAAATATGACCAGGCTACCACCTGGCCGGAGGGCTTTGATCCGTCCGAGGCCGGAGCGGTGGCGGTTGGTTAAGCCCCGTTGGCCTGGGTCATCTTGCGGATTCGCTCCCGTAAAACGTCGATGACGATCTTTTCCCCCGTTTTGGGATCGAGATAGTACCAATGCTCCCAGCCGTTGCACGGCCCCTGTTTGAGAGCCTTCCCAACCTGATGAATGGAGCCAACAAGCCCATTTTGTTTTAATTTGCCGTTGGCTAACACCGTGGCCGTAATCCCCCCCTTTTTTCCAAAATAAAGCGTTTGGCCCGGCTTCAACAGGCCATTTTCCAACAACGCCCCAAAAGGAATGCGGGAACGGTTCCGCTTGCTGGGGAATGAAAAAGCCTCGGTCAGAAACGGCTCCGGCTCGACACGCTCGAGGCGCTGCCGGGCCAATTCAACATAATCAGCCTCTTTCTCGATACCCAGCCAGTGGCGGTGCAGCTTTTTGGCCACCGCGCCGGTGGTTCCACTCCCAAAGAAGGGATCGAGAACGACATCGCCGGGGTTGGAGCTGGAGAGGATGATCCGATAGAGCAGGGCCTCCGGCTTTTGGGTGGGGTGGGCTTTGCTGCCGTTGCTTTTGAGCCGCTCTTTGCCGTTACACAGGGGGATTTCCCAATCGCTCCGCATCTGTAGGTCATCATTGAGAGCCTTCATGGCCTGGTAGTTGAAGGTGTAGCGAGCGCCTTTGTGCTTCTGCGCCCAGAGCAGCGTTTCGTGAGCATTGGTGAAACGCACGCCCCGGAAGTTGGGCATGGGGTTGGTTTTGACCCAGACCACATCATTTAAGAGCCAATACTCCAAATCCATCAAAATAGCGCCGACGCGGTAGATATTGTGGTAGGAGCCGATGACCCACAACGTGCCGCTCTTTTTGAGAACCCGGCGGCAGGCGCTCAGCCAGCGCCGGGTAAAATCATCATACGCTTTGAAGCTGGAAAAATTATCCCAATCATCGTTAACGGCATCCACTTTGGTCAGGTTGGGCCGCCACAACGCCTGCTGGAGTTGCAGGTTGTAGGGCGGATCGGCAAAAATGAGATCGACCGACCGGGGCGGCAACGTCTCCAGGACATCGAGACAGTCACCGTGGATGATTTGATCGAGTGGCAGGCTTGCATCAGACACGTTTGGCCCTCCGGGGGTATGGTTTGGGTAGGCTTTCTTCCATTATGACCCAGAGTGGCCGAAAATGCAATTATGTTATGTTAACTTGAATCTTCCTGAAAGCTACTGATCTATTTCG
>CAZWZZ010000370.1:0-6400 GCA_964638395.1 uncultured Caldilineaceae bacterium | reverse complement strand
CCGATCACGGCTCCTCGCAATGACAATAACCGCGAAAAACTTGATTTACGCTGTACTTATGTGCTTCATTGCACAAAGGTTAGGTTAGGATTATAAAACACAACTTTTAAGCTAACAACCCTGGAAAGTTTGCATAACATCTTGTCCGATCCCCGCTTTTGGCGCATAATAAACGCCTGTGAGCCACGTTATCATTTTTTTGTGAGAGGAGATACCCCGATGCGCCCCGCCACCCTGACCCGTCTCATCAAAAGCCGCCGCTCGATCCGGCGCTACGAAGCCGACCCCATCCCGGAGGCCACCATCCGCCGCTTGTTAGAGACGGCGATGTGGGCGCCCTCGGCCCACAACCGCCAGCCGTGGCGCTTCGCCGTGCTGACCCAACCTGCCGACAAAGCGCGGCTGGCCCGGGCGATGGGTACTCGGCTGCGGGCCGACCGCAGCGCCGATGGGGACGATCCCCAGGCCATCGAGCGGGATGTGGTCCGCAGCTACGCCCGCCTGACCGGGGCACCGGTTTTGATCCTGGTCTGTCTAAGTATGGTCGATATGGATGTTTATCCCGACCCGGAGCGGGCCCAGAACGAGCGGCTGATGGCCGTCCAGAGTACGGCCATGGCCGCCCAAAATCTGCTGCTGCTGGCCCACGCCGAAGGCTTGGCCGCCTGTTGGCTGTGCGCTCCCCTCTTTGTGCCGGCTCTCGTCCGGGCCACGCTCGACCTGCCCCCGGATTGGGAAGCGCAGGGCCTGGTGACGCTGGGCCAGCCCGCCGTCGAGCGGCAGAAGCAGCGGGCCGCCCCCGAAACACGGATCAAGTTTCTATAGGACAATCAATCTCAACAAAATTCCAATTATTTCAGAAAGCATGTATAATAAAAACCGTAGTTCATCCGATCTATCAAGAAAGCGAGGCATCAGTCAGTGTCAAAAATTGTATCTGTTCACTCATTCCGGGGAGGCACGGGTAAATCGAATACAACCGCCAATGTGGCCGCTCAGGTGGCTATGATGGGCAACCGGGTGGCCATCGTCGATACCGATATTCAATCGCCCGGTATTCACGTTCTCTTTGGGATGGAAGAGGATGACGTCAATCTTTCGCTCAACGATTATCTGTGGGGCAAATGTGAGATTTACGAAGCGGTTTACAACGTGGGGCAAACCGTCAAAATGGCCGGGGGAAAGGCCGGGTTACCCAAGGGAGAACTATTTCTGATACCTTCCTCCATCAGACCTAACGAAATCGCCAAGGTTCTGCGAGAAGGGTATGATGTGGGCACACTCAGCGATGGCTTTCAGGACGCCATCGACGAGTTGGAGTTGGATTACTTTTTCATCGACACCCACCCCGGCCTGAATGAGGAAACGCTGCTGTCGATTGCTATTTCCGATGTGTTGATTTTGATTATGCGCCCCGACCGCCAGGATTTTCAGGGCACGGCGGTCACGGTCGATGTCTCCCGCAAACTGGACATCCCCAACCTTTTCTTGTTGGTCAACAAGGCCCTGCCCGAATATGATTTTGCGGCGCTCAAAGCCGACATCGAGCGCACCTACAGCACGCCGGTGGTCGGTATCCTGCCGCTCTCCACCGACGTGGCCCGCCTCTCCAGCGCCGGCCTGTTTGCGCTGCTGGAGCCGGATCACGAATGGACGACCACCATCAAGCAGGTTGCTCAACAAGTTGTAGCCGCCGATTAACTCTTATGATATGTTATACATCTACCTGTAACCAACAAGCCGTCGGTGTCTGTCAATTTTGTGGTCGCGCCGTTTGTGACGACCACCACAGCCAGATGCCCTTTATTCTAACGGTCTACGTCGGCGAACAACACACGCCGAAGGCCATCGTCGTTGCGGATGCGCTCTGGTGTGGCACCTGCAAGCCACAACCGGAGCCTATTCCCATGCCGGAGATTTACTGATGAGCGACCTCTTTAACCGTTTACAGGATGAAATCAATGCTCAGGAACAGCCGGGCGGTCTCTCCCCTATCGACCTCCTGGATCTGCCGGATGAATTATCCCAGATCATCCGTAAAATCATCCGCCGTAACGGTATGAAGCTGGCCGATGTGGCTGAGGCGTTGGCCGTCTCCCCGGACGAGGCCCGCCAAACCCTGGAGAGCCTGGTTGAGAAGGGCTTTGTGCGCCGGGTCGAAGTTAAAAACGACATCTGGTACAAAGCCCGTTTTGCCCAAAAACGCAGTCGCACGGTCTCTTCCAGTCTGTGGCAAGCGTTGGATGAGGTCGTCGAACCAAAAGATGCCCCGCCTGCGGCTGATACAGAGGACGATAGTTAGCAAGGTCCAAGATTTCAATCAAGCTACATAAAACGTAAAACGAAAAACGTAAAGCCTGCTCATCGGACAAAGACGTTACGTTTTTCGTTTTACGCTTTACGTATTGAAGGTGCCGTAAACTTTGCGCCCAAGCCTACGTTTCCTTGAAAAATTACTCAACGTGCGCCGACCGGAATGGCCCCGACTGGTTATCCTGAGCGTGATGCTCTTTATCACCAACCTGGGCTTCATCTGGGGCAAAATCACCATCGAGGTCGGCTTTCTCTTTGATCGTGGCATCGAAGCCTTGCCGTTGATCCTCATCTTCAGCGGGGCGATCTCCATCCTGGCCATCGCCCTCTACACCCCCTTTGTTGACCGCCTATCTAACGACACGCTGCTCATCATCATCACCGGCGTCACTGCCGCAGGCATCATTCTCAGCATGACCCTGCTCAATCTGGGTCTCTCCTGGCTGGCCTACCCGATGCTCTACCTGACCTCTATCATCTTTCTCGACACCTTCAACCTGCATTGGGAAACCTACGTCAACGGCTTTTACGATACCCGCTCCGCCAAACGTCTCCTGCCCATCGTCGCCTCCGCCGACCGGATCGCCGCCATCATCGCCAGTTTGACCATCCCTCTGTTGAACGCCTTCTTCACTTCGGACAACAGCATCATCTTCATCTGGCTGACGACGCTGATCCTCGTTGCCCTGCTGGCCTGGTTGATGCCCGTCCTGCTAAAACGGCGCAGCCTCGACAAACTGACCAATCCCACCCCGACCCCCAAAGTGGGGCAACCCAAAACGCCCCCTTCCTACATGGACAACGTGCGCGAAGGGTATCGCTACGTGATTCGCTCCCCCTTCCTGCGGTGGATGGCCCTCTCCACCTTCTTGACCTACACCATCTTTGCCCTGCTCAACTACCAGGGCAGCGACATCCTGCTCAACGAACTCGGCTCGCGGGAAGCGATGTCCAACTTCATCGGCTATCTGACCGGTTTTGGCAACGCCCTGGTGTTGCCCTTTTTGCTCTTTGGTCTGAGCCGGGTTATCAGCCGCACCGGTCTGGGCAATGCCAGCCTCATCTTCCCGACCGGGACCCTGGCCGTCTGTGCCGGGTTGATTTTCCAACGGGGCGTCCCCGGCATCACCGCCGCCGCCGCCGCTTACGCCAACCGCACCGCCTTTCGCAGCGCCCTACGCAACCCTATCGACAGCCTGCTTTACAACGCCGTGCCCCTCCGCATCAAAGGACGGGCGCGGGCTTTTATCAGCGGCTTTATCATCCCCATCGGCTCAATCGTCGGTGGCAGCCTTCTGCTCCTGGCCCAAAGTTTGAGCCTGCCCTGGTTTCTCTTTACCATTACAATGATCCTGGCTATGGCCTATTGGGGCTGTGCCTGGATCATCCGCCGCCAATACAGCCACGCCCTGATCGACATGCTTGAAGAGGAGGATTACACCTTCATCTTTGCTCAGGATCGGGGGAGCCAGGTCGTGGCCGACCGGGCCACGCTGGAATCCTTGAAAGAGCGTCTCCGAAAGAGCAAAACGCCTGAACTGCGCCTCTTTATGGCCCAGCTCATCGCCGAAATCGGCGGCAGCAACGCCGTGCCCATCTTCTGGGATGTTATCCAGGCCGAACGGGATGCCGCCATGCGGGCCGCCCTGCTCAATGTCCTGACCGCCGCCGAACTCAACCACCGCACCCTGCGTAACCTGTATGCCAGCTTGCTGGCCGATCCTAAAGGAGAGGTGCGTCACGCCGCTATCCTGGGTCTCGAAAAGCTGGTCGGCCCGGATAATGAGTGGTTCCTGGGCCTGACCAAAGAAATGCTCTTCGATCCCGACATCGAAGTGCGGGCCCAACTGCTGACGATGTTGGCCCGCTCCGATCAATTTTACCAGATGGAGCAGGCCATCGAGTCCCTCAACCAATTCCTGGGCAGCCACGACCCCCTGCGCCGGGCCAGTGCCCTGCATATTCTGGGGAGCGTCGGTGATGTCCGGGCCATCCAAAATTTGCTCAACTACTTGACCGACCCGGCCGATCAGGTTCGTCTGGCCGCGGCCCTGGCTCTGGAAACGGCGGTAGATCATATGCTGGCTCAGGGAGCGGTTCCCGACTCTCTGCCCCCTCTGCTCCTGACTCGCCTCAAACCCCTCCTCCGTGATCCGGTCGAGCGTGTCCGGCAGGCCACGATGAACGTTCTGGCCCTCTTTGGCGATCAGGAAACGCAACAGACGCTCATCACCGCCCTGACCGATCCCAGTCCCCAAATCCGCGAAACTGCCGTTACCGCTCTCGTCCGGGGCGGCAAACGGATCATCCCCATCATCCACCCCCACCTCGACGCCCCCCAGCGCAATCTGCGAAAAATGGCGGCCATCGTCCTCAGCCGGGTTGACCGGCGCGAATATGGCAGCCTCATCACCAGCCACATCTCGGCCAACCTGTTGAGTATCTACCAAAATTATGGCATCATCGACACCCTGACCCGCTACACCGGCTACGCCGGCATTGTGGTTCTCAAAAGTGCCCTGGCCGAACAGAACCAAACCCTGCTCGCCGAAATTTTTTATCTGCTCAAGGCCGTTCATGATGATGAAGATGTCGAGGTCATCGCCGACTCCCTGCGTAACCGCAGCCCTATCGTCCGGGCCAACGCCACCGAAGCCCTCGAATCGCTGACGACGCCCCAGACGGCTCAACTGGTCGCCCCCCTCTTCGAGCCTGACCGTCGGCCCGCCGACCTGCTGCGCTTGAGCGAAACCATCTGGGAAATGAAACATCCCCCCGTGACCGACGCCCTGCGCCAGCTCATCGTCGCGCCCGACTCCCCCTGGTTCCGGGCCATCACCACCTTTGCCCTGGGCGAAATGGGGGCCGCTCTCGTCACGAATGGCGATGGTCACCCGCCCGCGCTGGCCGATCTGCCTGACAACGCTTCCCGCGCTGCCAAACTGCTGGCCGCCCTGGAGTCGCCGCCCGCCCGTCCCGTCCGTAAAGCACGCAAAAAACGTCGCCGCCCCACCGCTGACAACCTCCTCGGCGCTATCGACAGCGTCGCCGAGGATTGGAGCGCCGGGCCATCCCCTGCGCCCAAATTGGAAGCGATTGAGGGGGAGAAAACGCCTGAAAAAGATCAACCGGAGACCAAGTCCAAAGCCCGCCGGGGTCAAGCCGCCCATCTATTCGACCTGATGGGCGATGATGAGAATGAGGCGGAAGAGAAAGCGAAAGAGAAAGAAAAGAAGGACAGGAAGCAGAAGGAGACCAGTCCGCCTGTCGCCGCTGAGCCGGAAGTCAGCCCTGTCCCCCCTGATGAAAATAAGGAGCAACCGCAGGCCGAGGCCAAAGAACGGCGGGCCGCTCGCCGGGCGGCTCGTCGGGCCAAAGCGGCCAATCTTTTCGGCCTGGGGAGTGGTGATGATAATAATAGCAAGGCTAAGAAGGATGAAGAGTCACCCCCGCCAGCCGCCGCTGAGCCGGAGATCAGCCCGACCGAAACCCGGCCCACGCTGCCCCCCCCTTTCAGCCTGGCCGAAATCGACGAGCTGGTGGAGGCTGCTTTTGCCGACCCGCAGCTCGATGTCCGCCTGGCCGCTCGCGTGGCCAAGTTGATGCTGACCGGCTTCAAAATCACCGATATGACCGCAGAGGAGGTCGTTTTGCTATCCACCATCGAAAAAATAATCTTCCTCAAAGAAGTGCCCTTCTTCAACAGCATGACCGTCAACCAGCTAGAAATCGTCGCCAACATCTGTGAGGAGCATCTCTACCAGGAGGATGAAACCATATTTCACCAGAACGACTCCGGCGGGGCGCTCTACGTCGTTGTCTACGGCAAGGTCGGCATCGAACAGGAAAAACGCAAAGGCTCCTTTGCCCGCCTGGCCACCCTCGGCGCTCACACCTACTTTGGCGAGGCCAGTCTCTTCGACGACAGCCCCCGCTCCGCCTCAGCCATCGCCCTCCAGGAAACCCTGACCCTCCAGGTCCGCCGCGAGCCGCTCATCGCCCTGGCTCGCCAATACCCCGAACTCTCCCTCGAACTGATTAGCGTCCTCAGCGAACGCCTCCGGGCCGCCAACGACCGCATCGCCGA
>CAZWZZ010000369.1:0-6402 GCA_964638395.1 uncultured Caldilineaceae bacterium | reverse complement strand
GGAGCGGTATCCCCAGGTACAGGTGGTCATCCTGACCAGCTTTCAGAGCAAAGAGCTGGTCCAGCAAGCGACCCAGGCCGGGGCCATCGGCTATCTGCTGAAAGGAATCCCCATCGATGAGATTGCGGGGGCCATCCGAGCGGCGGTGGCGGGGCGCCCCAGCCTCTCCCCGGAGGCGGCCCAGTCGTTGATCCAGGCCGCCAACCGAACCGGCGGACCGGCCCTGGGCGAAGATTTGACCGAGCGGCAGCAGGAGGTGTTGGCCTTGCTGGTCGAGGGCTTGAGCAACAACGACATCGCCGAGCGGCTGATCCTCAGCCCTTCGACCATTCGTCATCACGTCAGCGAGGTGCTGTCCAAGCTACACGCGGCCAACCGGGCCGAAGCGGCGGCTCTGGCGGTGCGCCACAATTTAGTCCAAACCTCATCACCCAAAGAAAACGGGTGCGTCGTTTTTCCCTTTCAAGCCACTTTTTCTATTCCGGCATACCCTTGAACTGTCATTCTGAACGAAGGCACGATGGCTCCGTATCGTCAACTGTCATTCTGAGCGGAGGCACGGAGCGAAGAATCCCTACAGCCGTTGTTCTCCACCGAGGTCGATTGGCAAACTGAGAGCGCCCGGCGACAGACACACCGGGCTGCCCGTAATCTCGGTGGTCAAAGCGACTTCTCAGGGATTCTTCGGCCTACGGCCTCAGAATGACAGGCCGCTCTCAACGCTCCCGCCAGACTTTATACGTCAACTCATAGTTACTGGGATGGGCTTGGACGTTTTTAAAGCTGGAGCGAACAAATTTCTGGCCTGTCGTCCAGTAACTATTGCCGATGGGGCCTCGTTCCTGCATAATCTCTTGGATGCGGCCCATAATTCGGCGGCGGGCCGGAACGTCGAGCGTCATCTCGGCCTGGGCCAGCAGGTCGTTAAATTCATCATCCATCCAGCGGGTTTCATTCCACGGCGTGGGGTTCCCCTCGGCATCGGCGGCGTAGGCCAGGCGCAGGACGGTGGTGGCCAGGGGGCGGTGCGTCCAAGGAGTGATGCCCAGATCAATGGTCGTCCACTGCTGCCAATATTTGGCGGTCGGCAAAAGCTCCAGGTTGATCTCAAACCCGGCAGGCGCGGCCATCTCCTTCAGAGCTTGGGCTATTTTGGGCGCATCCAGCTCGTTGATGGTGGTCAGCGTCACCTGTAACCCCTCGGCATAACCCGCTTCGGCCAAGAGCGCCTTGGCCCGTTCGGGGTCGTAGGAGGGAATCGGCTGCTCGGCATAGGCCGGATGAACCGGGGCGACGTGGGCATCCATCGCCAGCTCGCCCTGGCCAAAGCGGGCCAGTTGCAAAATCTTGGCTCGATCCTGGCACAGCTTGAGGGCGTTTCGTACCCGCACATCGCGCCAGGGGTCGAGGTCGCTCCGCATCCGCAGGATATAGGCCCCGGCTGACCGGGTCGGATAGGCCGTAAAATCAGGATTGTCCTGCAAGGCCAATCCGACCTCGATGCCGCCCGCGCTAATCGTATCTACCTGATCCGTCAGCATACCATTGAGACCGGCGGGCGAACGCTGTAGCGAGAAGAAAATCAGCTCGTCCAGGTAGGGCAACGGTTGGCCATCCTGACCCAGCCGCCAATAATCGGGGCGACGTGTGAACACAGCCCGTTCCCCATCGACATATTCGGTCAGGGTGAAAGCGCCCGTCCCCAGCGGCTGTTTGAGAAAATCTCCCTCAAAATGGCGGGGCAAAATAACGGCTTGATAATGGAACAAATCCTCCGGGACGCTGATGCTGGGCGTTTGCAAATGGAGCTTGAGGGTGTAATCATCGACCTGCTCGACGTTATCCACGCCGTTTAAGGGGGCCAGCAGGTTAGCCATCGTGGAGCCGACATCAGTATCAAACCATTGGCCGATGGAAAAGAGAACGTCCTCCGCCGTTAGCGGCGTACCGTCATTGAAAGTAATGCCCTGCCGCAGATGAAGCGTCCAGGTCTTGAGATCCTCGCTGGCTGCCCACCGTTCTAACAGATAAGGGCGGGTGATATTGTCCGGCCCGGTCTCGGTCAGATATTCACCGACCTGCCGAACGATGTTGAGTTGGCTATTGCTGACCATGCGGGCCGGATGATCGAGCGCATCTTCCAGGGGTAGGGCAATGCGGTACGTCCCGCCCCGCTGGATCGAGGTTGACGCCGTCTCGGCAGCGTTCTTCTCTGCATCGCCGAACTGGGCTTCCGCCAAAGGCTCTATGATCCCACAGCGAGCCGTCGCTATTGCTGCTCCGGCAGACAGCCCCAGTAAGGTTGCATACCGCATAAAATCTCGTCGCGTCATCCGCCCGTGCCGCAAATCACTTTCTAAATCTCTCACTGCCGCATGAACCTTTCCCGTAGAGAAACGCATTAATACACCTCTTTTTTCGGTTAGTGGCCTATTTTATTCTCCTCCCTCTGCCTAACTCACCCTTGATTATACCGTAAAAGGTACGTTCGTACATAGGCTACTCGGCGCAACGGGCTTGGGTCGATTGTCCAAAGGAAGGCTGGGTCATCTGTCCAATGGGACGGTTGACCCAATTCAGGATTGGCCATTCGTCTAGCGTCCAAACTCACCGGATAGCCGATGTGTTCAGCCCCGTTTCCAGGTAAGATGGAAATAATCGGGGCCTGGATACCAATGAAAATTCGACGGTTACTCAACCTGTTTTTGCTATTTTTGGGGGTCAGTCTCGCTGGCTGTAACTCAGCGGTGGCGGAGCCTACGCTACCGCCAGCTTCCCTACCTGACAACGAGGAGCGAATTCCCCAAGAAACGGTCTCGCTCGACGAGATAGAGATCGTCACTGGGCAGACCCTCTATGTCCCAGCCTACTCGGAGATCTTCTTTTTCGATGAGGAGCGGACCTCGAACTTCGCCGTTACCCTGGCCATTCACAACACCGACCTCGAGCAGCCGATTATCATTACGGCCATTCGCTACTACGATACGGATGGTCAACTGGTCCAGGAATATATCGACAGCCCCCGAAAACTTGGCCCCCTGGCGAAAACCGGCGTCGTCATCTCCCAAGAAGATACGCGAGGCGGCGTGGGGGCTAATTTTATCGTCGAGTGGGTGGCCGAGACTCCGGTCAATGAGCCTGCTGTCGAGACGTTGATGATTAGTAAAACGGGAACGCATGGTCTGTCCTTGATTAGTCCGGGGCGGGTGCTGTCCCGAAGACCGTAAGCCTTGTTTGAGCTTGACTACCTGAAGCTACTAACGATCCCGACATTCCTCGATACGCTTTCAGCTACTCGGCGTGTGGTGAAAAATCACCCTGAGTAGCGGTTAGCATATCGAAGGATGATTTTTCGCCAACGGTTAGCCACTTGAGTTGTCAAACCAGAGGGAGATTATGAATTATATCAACCAAACGCCCGTTGTGCGCTTTATGATTATCGCGGCCAGCTTCGTCATCATCACCGCCGGATTACAGGCCGCGACCCCGCTGCTGATTCCCTTTCTGTTGGCCATCCTCTTTGCAGTCGTCTTTTGGCCGCTTCTGGATGGTCTACAGAAACGGGGCCTATCGACCGCACTGGCTTTAGCTATTGTTTTGGTAGGAGTGGTCGTTGTCAGCCTCATTTTTATGGGCTTACTGGGGGCCAGCCTGAGTGGGTTCAGCAGCCAACTGCCCGTCTATCAGAGTCGCCTGGCCGAACAGATCGAGGATTTGGGCCGGATGTTGGTTCAACTCGGCGTCGAGCCGGAGCAACTCCGCGCTTTATCTCAGCGGGAGGATACGAATCCAGGCCGCATTTACCTCTTCCTGATAACCGGCTTAAGCCAACTGTTAACCCAATCGTTTATGATCCTCTTTTACGTCATCTTTATCCTGGTCGAGGTGGCCACGTTCCAGAACAAACTTCGGGTGGCGCTCAAGGGGAATGATAAAGCCTACGGGTACGCGGCCCGGGTCTTTAGTAGCCTCAAAGATTTTCTTGTCATCAAAACCTACATCAACGTCATCACCGGCGTCGCCGTGGCCATTCCGCTGTGGTTGCTGGGCGTCGATTTTGCTATTCTCTGGGGCTTTCTGGCCTTTTTGCTCAACTATATCCCTTACATCGGCTCTATTTTGGCCGGTATTCCCGCCGTCATCCTGGCCTTTATCGAGTTTGGGCCGGGCCTGACCGTGCTGTTGGTCATCGGAGTTTTTGTGTTGATCAACATCATCGTCGGCTATGTTCTGGAACCGAAAATGTTGGGCGAGGGTCTGGGCATCTCGGCCCTGGTGGTCTTCATCGCTATGGTCTTTTGGGGTTGGGTTCTGGGGCCGGTCGGTTTAATTCTCTCTACCCCGCTGACCGCCGCCATCAAGATTGTGCTGGAAAGTTCGGAGGGGACTCGCTGGGCAGCCATTATGCTGGGGACGGAGGCGGATGTTGAGGCAATGGAGCAGGAGACGGCAACAACGTAATTGAGTTTCTGAAAAGGAGAATTTACTATGACAGTCGCTATCGACACCAGATCGCCTAATAATTGGTGGCTTCTACTCCTACAGGGGATTGCCCTGTTGTTGCTGGGCATCTCGCTGCTGACGGCACCGGGCCTGACCGTGGCGACGATGGTCACCTTTCTGGGAGCCTACTGGCTGATTGATGGCCTGTTTGCCATCATCCGCATCTTTGTCAAAACTACGGATGTCCACTGGGGCTGGTTGTTAGCCAGGGGTATCCTGGGGGTGGTGGCCGGCTTTTTCATTTTGCGGCATCCCCTGCTCAATACCCTGCTCATCCCAACCGTGCTGGTCATTACGCTAGGCGTTCAGGGACTTTTTATCGGCATCACCGGCCTGGTCGAAGCCTTTCGGGGCGGCGGCTGGGGCGCGGGCTTGCTGGCCGCGCTCAGTATCATTTTCGGCCTGGTACTCATCTTCAATCCGTTGCTGACGGCTTTTGGTCTGCCTTTTGTTGTGGGCGTGGTAGCCATCGGCGGCGGCATTGCGGCCATTGTGATGGCCTTCCAGCAGCGGTGATCTAAATATCAATAGACCGCAGCACCCCCTTCGACAAGCTCAGGACGCGGCTTCGATACAACCTCGTCCCTCGGTTTACTCAGGATGCGATTGCAGTCTACTGAATATATTTCTCTTAAGGCACACCTATGGAACCATCACTCGAAACAACAGACATCGAAAAAACCGCGCCACCACCCCACCTGGTCGCCGCCCACACTCGCGCCAAGCAAGCCTGGCAACGGCTGTGGCTGCGCTTGACCAGCATCGACCCGGATGATCTGGTCCGACTGTTGCTGGTCGTCGGCGCTCTGTTTCTGCTGGGCTGGGTCATCTGGAGCTTCTGGGCAGAATTGCTTCCCTTCCAGATCGGCGCAATTTTAGCCTATCTGATGTTGCCCCTGGTCAACCGGCTGGAGCGGAGGATGCCCCGACCCATAGCCGTCGTTGTCGTCCTCATCGCTTTTCTGACGCTATTGGGGCTGACCATCGGCTTTGTTGTCCCCCCGCTCATTCGGCAGCTCAACAACCTGCTCCAACTTCTGCCGAATACGGAACAGATCGAACGGTGGTTGACGGCTCTCGATGATTACATCAGGAGCTTGCCGGCCGAGACCCAAGCCTTCATCGACGAAGGGTTTCAAAATGCCGTCGAGTCTTTACGCAGTAACATTATGGGGTACATCCGGGGCACGATTAATTTTTTGATCAGTACCGTCTTCAACGTCCTCGGCACGGTGACCTTCTTAATTGGCTTTGTGGTCGTCCCCTTCTGGCTTTTCTTCGTCTTGAACGATCAAAAACAGGCGGTTCAGGCTCTTGACCGTCTGCTGCCGGAGGGTATACGAACCGATTTTTGGGCCATTATCCGTCTCGTTAATCACATCATCGGCAGCTACTTTCGGGGGCAGCTCGTTCTGGCCAGCATTATTTTTGGGGCCGTTTTCCTCGGCCTGAATTTTCTGAGCCTGATCGGCGTGGGCGGCATCCAATTCGTCCTACTCCTGGCCGTCTTTGCCGGTTTTATGGAGCTAATCCCCATCATCGGTCCGATTCTCAGTGCGGTACCGGCCATCATCGTCGGGCTGTTCCATTCTTGGGAGTCGGCTCTGGCTATTTTGATCCTTTTTCTCATCATCCAGCAGGTGGAAGGGAATCTCCTGGTACCGCGCATTGTGGGCGACAGCGTCAATATCCATCCGGCCCTGGTCATGATTCTGGTCATTATTCTGGCTCCGCTGGGCATCGCCTGGCTGATTGTGGCCGTGCCGCTGGTGGCCGTTTTCCGAGATATTTATCGCTATGTCTATGGCCGCTTCAGCAAACCCCGCCGGCCCGCCGGGCTGTTGCCGGATGAGCCACTCCCGGCTGAAGATGGACCACCGGATGGGGCGGAGACGTAAG
>CAZWZZ010000368.1:0-6403 GCA_964638395.1 uncultured Caldilineaceae bacterium | reverse complement strand
CGACTACAAGGGTAAACACGGTTTACCAGCCCAGGCCGATATGACAATTGAGAAAGCCCGCCCTGCCGATTTCGAGGCGTTGATCATTCCGGGGGGCTACTCGCCGGATCGGATGCGTCGCCACCCCCTGATGATTGAATTCGTAAAAGAAATCTATGAAGCGGATAAGGTTGTCGCGGCTATTTGCCACGGACCGTGGATGTTGGCCTCGGCTGATATAGTCGAGGGGAAGCGGATCACCAGCTTCTTCTCGATCAAGGATGATCTGATCAATGCCGGAGCGGAGTGGGTAGATCAGGACGTCGTCATCGATAGCAATTTGATTACGTCCCGGAGTCCTGATGATCTCCCGGCTTTCTGCAAGAAGATTATCAATACTTTGAGCTAATAGTTCCTTATCCTTTTCAGAAGGGTATTCATTACCGAGCTAAACTACAACGAGATTTTGACATAATCAGCGGATTCCAGACTTCCGAAGTCTCGTTGTCTAAGGTGCGTTTTTTTGTAGAATCTAGCCTTCACTCTTAAGCGGGAGGGATTTTCGACTCCGGGCGGGAGGTGGGCCGGACAGTGAGTCGATCTCAGGCAGGGGTTGAGGCCGGGGCAGGCTCTCCGCCTGACGACGGTCTCGCCAATGGAGCAGCAGCCCGCAGCCGAAGGCGATGGCATTGTACAAATAGTAAAGCCAATGGAGGGGAATGACCCCCAGCGTGAAGCGGAGGCCCCGTTGGTGATAGAAAAAGCGATAAAGATCGAGGTTGAGCCATAGCAGCAGCAGGGCCAGCCCCAGTCCCAGTCCCAGACTGTAGGGCTGGAACAGCGCGGCTCCCAGAGCCAGCAGCAGGCCATAAACGGCCACCACGCTGATACGGTTGTGAGTTTGTAGATTGAGATCGCTGTGGAAGGCACGATCTCGCAGAATGAGCCGGGTCCAGGGAATGCCCCGGTCGAAGATGTCGGAACGGAGCAGAGTGGCGAAGCTCCAGGCCTTGAGATGCTTGACCTGTACCTGTTTGGCCAGACGGATGCGCCCCCCGGCTTGCTTGAGACGATACCCCAAGTCGATGTCCTCGATAGCCGGGCGGCGGTAACGCTGTACGTCGAAGCCACCGAGGGCCAGAAAACGGCTGCGCTTGATCGCGCCGCAGCCGGTCCAGAAGGTGGAGGCTTCGGGGGCGCTGTTTTGATGGACATAATGGTGAAATAGATTTTTGTACTGGGCGATGAAATTGGACGCGCCGGGCGCGTCGTCATAGGAACCGAAGAGGGCATCAAGGGTAGGCTGCTCTCGGAATGTCCGAGCAATGTGGCTCAGGGTGTCGGCATGTAACTCACAATCGGCATCGACAAAATAAAGGTACGGGGCACGAGCCGCCCGCGCTCCATGATTACGGGCTGCGGCCGGGCCGAGCCGCCCGCTGGTGTGCAGCACGGTGGCTCCAAAAGAACGGGCCACCCGCTCCGAGCCATCGGTCGAGCCATCATCGACCACGATCAGCTCCCAATCGTGGAAAGTCGAATGATGGATCGAGCGCAGACAGCGTTCAAAGGAGTGGCCCCCGTTGTAAACGGGAATGACTATTGACAGGAAGGGCTGATTCGGCATAAAAATTGTTGGTGGGGATCAAGGTCTGGATTGGCTTTAACGATATGTTTTACGTTTTGATCTCCACACACTCTCTCCTTTTTTGTTAGACGTTACGCAGTTGACGCGCTGAGAGGGTTTGCCCCGCAGGGAGGCTTCGCCCTAACCCTCGAATACGGCGGTTGCAAACCGCCTACGAGCCAACTGCGTAACTCCTATTTGTTTATCCAGAGTTTACGCAGTTCCCGTGGTTTATCCCCCTCAATCCCCCCGAATCGGGGGGGGTAGCTGAACTGCGTAATGCCTATTATTGTCGTAACCGCCGCTCCTCCCAAATTTGGGGGGTTTGTCGCAACGTCCTCCACAGACCGGTGATGGCCATGGCGACATCCAGGGTAAAAAACAGCGGCAGCCAGATGAGCCGTTGCCACAGAGCCAGCGGTTCTCGACCAACATAAAGGGCGATTATAATTTGAAAAACGGGTGTGAGCAAGCTGGCGCAGAGGGTCATCACCAAACCCCGACGGGGTTTGACAAAAGGCAGCAACAGCAGGCCCAGCAGCAGGGCCGGACGGTCCAGATAGCCGAGCGAGAAGATCAGCAGCTCCAACCGAAGCGGCAATGGCAGACGAGCGTCGGACAGCAGGGCCGGCGCTTGCTCTTTGGCCACCTCGTTGAAGCCCCTGGCCCAGCGGGTGTGCTGCCGCCAATAGCCAGGGATGCTTTCAGGCACGGCGTGGTAGCTAACCGCCCTCGGCTCGAAGCGGACGCGCCAGCCGGCCCGGGCCAGCTTCAGGGTCAAGTCGCTATCCTCCAACAATGCCCCCGCTCGGAAGTAACCGACTGCGGCCAATGCGGTGCGGCGATAGGCACAGTTGGCCCCCAGCAGGGCCGGGGCTAAATCGAGGCGATCCTTGGCCCGCATCGTGACCCGTTGGTGGACGATGTTCTCGAAGGTGGTGTAAGCGGCGGCAGGGCTGGCCAGGCTGTTGTCGCTGGCTCGCCGCCCGCTGACACCGCCGACATCAGCCTCGACAAAGGAAGCCACCAGGCGGTGCAGGGCGTCGGCCATAGGGCGCTCATCGGCGTCGTAGATAGCAATGATGTCACTGTGGGTAAAGCGGCGTAGGGCGGTGTTGAGGGCCTCAGCCTTGCCCACATTTTCGGTGAGGAGGCAGGCGTGCCACCGCTCACGGGTCGCCGTCCACGCCCGAATCAAGGCCGGGCTGCCATCGGTCGAGCCGTCGTCGATCAGAACGACGGTCAATTTAGCGGACGGATACTCAAGCCAGGCCAACGCCTGTAACAGTGCCGGTAGCACGGCCGCTTCGTTGTGGATGGGCACAAGCAGGAGAACAGACGGCAGCGGCGGGTCGGCGGGGGAGGGCGGGTCGGGCAGCAGCGCGGCCAGACCAAAGAGCCAGCGACGCAAGGTAAAGAGGAGCAATATGCCACTGACCAACCAGGCGGTTAGACGCAGCAGCCAGGCCATCACGATTATACCTTGATTTTTTCGCTGAGGCTTTGGACGGTGTCCGTTTTGTGGAAGGCCAGGGCCGTTTGCCACACCTTCCATTTCTCGGTGGCGGAGGTGGCCCAGCGAGCGGCCTCTCGCCGGTCTTGGAGTCCCCGTTGCAAGCGTTGGGGCAGGCTGGCCAGCGGGGGCTGTTGGATACGCTCGAAGATGGTTGCTACATCCACGGCGTGAATGTAAGCCACCAGGTTATCGGGGCAGCGGTACTGTAGGTCTGTCAGGGACGGATCGGGGATGGGTGTGTTAAAAATGGTTTTGGCCCAGTAAAGGGCAGCGTAGAGGAATGGCTCGGCCTCGGAGGCGGTGGTGCGGGCCAGCAAGCGATGCCAGTTGAGATCCGTCCCCCACGTTTTGAGAACCTGCCCCAGATCATACAGTTGCAGAAAAACGGCACGTCCCATAATGACATGGAACGTGGCGTGAACGGCCAGATGGAGCAATAAATCGACCGTAGCGAGGCGATGCGCCGGCTGATCGTGGAGGGTAATCGGCGTGACGCCGTGCCAGATACCGGGCGTAATGTCTACACGCAAGCCAAACCAGGACTCTTCGAGAGAGCCGTGTGGCTCGACCATGCGCTCGCCGCTGGCGCTGACGTAGGGGTTAGGGGTGCTACCCGCATCGCCGGCGCGGCGGTAGGTGCTGAGATGTTTGGTGATCCCCGGCCCCTGATCGGCCGATTTATGCTTGCCGACGTAGCCGAGGCGTTCCAGCAATAGTTCAGCCCGGACCACATCATCGGGGTGGAAAAGGAGGTCGATGTCATTCATTGGGCGCAGGGCGGGGTCGGGATAAACCGTCGGGGCCAACAAGGCCCCTTTCAGAACAACAACATCCAGATTCTCCTGGTCACAAGCCATCAACAACTCAGCCAATTGATCGGCGATAGCTGCGTTCCGTTTGGCGTGGGCCTGGCGGGTGACGCCCAGCTTGGCCATCGTCAGCGGCGGCGGGGTCAGGCCAGCCTGTTCGAGTCGCCAATGCAGCAGCGGGGCCAGCCCTACCGCGATGGCCGTAATAGCTACCTCTTCCCAGGCCTCATCCTTCAGGGTTTGCAGTGTATCGAGCCGGGGTGGGTCTGAAAGGCAGGCGATGATGTGTTGAATAGGCGTCGTGGAATTTGACGCAGCTTTATTTGCAATCATTCGCAATTAAGAATATACTCATACTATAAACATTCGCTTAAAAAAGGCACGCTATCTGTCGTTAGGGTGAAGCACCTGGCGCGTGTTGCCGGCACCAAGGCTGTCCTAAGAAGTTATCTGCGCGGGCAGGCGCAGAGATGTTACTGGGGTAAGCGTCTAAAGTCCCGAATGGACAGAACTTAGTGAGCGCTGAAGGTGACTGACTTCAATTGAGCGTGCTTCTTCAAGGTGGGCTTGTTATACTTTTTCATCTATCTCTTTTCCTTTCCTCGGATTACGACGACTACAGTTAGTTTTGAAAGAAATGAAGATAGCGTGCCTTTTTTAAGCGAATGTTCGCTTTGCACAGTTCGGATGTCCTCCTCACTGAGGTCGATTTTGTAGGGGTGTGGCTGAATTTTCTAAGATTTGCGATGAGTTTAGAGGAGAGCAGCATGTCCCCAATTATACGAATGTTAAGCGAACTCGCAACTTGGCCTATGCCCTTTCAGCAATTCTCATTTTGGAGCCAGACCCTAAAGGTTTTGTCCCTAAAGATTATCTGAAAGCAATTTGCTGCCGTAAATGGACGACGTTCGGTCTGATCTATGGAAACCTTTAGGGTCTTGTTTGACGATTGTCCGCGTTAACACAACAAAAAAGGGCTGATCTCCAGGAGATCAGCCCCGGATAACCTCAACGTCTGGTCATTAACGCCTCAATATCGACAGGATAAAGATGAAAATGATCGCGCCAACGAAGGCTGCGACGATTTGACCAATAATCCCGCCCAGAGCAATTCCTAACAGGCCAAACAGATAACCGCCGATAAAGGCCCCAACGACGCCAATAATCATATTCCCGATCAGCCCATAGCTGCTTTTCATCACCCGCCCGGCCAGCCAACCGGCCACTAGACCAATAAGTAAGAAGATAACTAACCCTTCCACCGTCATAAATCGTGTCTCCCTTTTGTAATTTGTAATTTTAGAGCTTAAGTCTGTTAAAACCGCGCTCTACAACAGGTAACGAGGGACCGGTTCCGGGTGTTACGCTGCCCCATAAACAAAACCCCAAAGAGATTTGATCTTTGGGGTTTTGTGGTGTCACCCGGACAGGATGAAGCACATCGGCCGAATTGTGCTGGCTCAGTGAGCCGTTACCTCTACACTTTGGCTGTTTTCGCTTGTACGGCTTTCGCCAGAGCTTGGTCAATTCGCTTTTGCGCCTCGTCCGCATCGCTGTCAGTGACCACAGCAATTTCTTTAATCAGCATCTCGCGGCCTTGCGAGAGCAACCGCGTATCGATTTTGTTCAAGCGGTCATTTTCACTGCGCCACGTCAACTCACGCACCGCTTTGGCTACCTGGGTCGGACGCCCCGAATTTATCATCTCCTCAACTTTTTTCTTACGAGCCTTGAAGTGTTGGGGGAGTTTACCCGGCAACTGGCGTAGCGTCTCCATCACACGTTTGACTCGCGCCTTCGAGATCACTTTACGCACGCCGGTATTTTCAACGTTGCGAACAGGGATGTGTGTGGTTAGACGTTTACCCATAAATTTGATGACGTAATAATTTTGGAATTCCTCCAACACATCCATCTGGGTAATGTCGATAATTTCGCCGGTACCGTGAGTTGGGTGAAATACGTTCTGACCGATTGAAAGTTCTGCCATAATTTCTCCTTTCGCTACTAAATTTTATCCGACAATGACAGATTTTGTAATTGACGCAAAATCCGCAAAGTAATTATATCATGAGTTGGCGGATATTCCAAATGTCAAAAAGGGTGGGGAGCATTTCAGTTTGGGGGCAGAGTTTAGACCATTTGGAAGCGTGGAAGATTTGGAAGGTTGGTTATCAGACCTATGACCAATTTTCCAGCCTTCCAACCTTCCAGCGGGACGGTTAAATCGTTGCTGGCCATAATTCGTCCCAAAATTGAAATACACCCAAAGGGTGCGTCCTAAATTTTAAGAGATAGCATCCTGAGTAGCGCGAAACGGAGTGGAGCGCGTATCGAAGCCGCGTCCTGAGCTTGTCGAAGGGGATGCGGCGCTCTACTGATTATAATCAAAACTGTTTTACGATGGGGTAAAAAGACCTCAAGCCAACAAACTATACCCGCCATCGACCAGAATCGTCTGGCCGACGAGCA
>CAZWZZ010000367.1:2130-6429 GCA_964638395.1 uncultured Caldilineaceae bacterium | reverse complement strand
CTCGGTCTACTCAAGATGCTACAGTCTACTGAAAATGCTTCAACTAGACCTTGGCTGCGATAATCTCAGCGACCTCTTCAGGCAAATGGGCCACTTTAACGCCAACGGCTTCAAAGGCTTCGATCTTCTCGGCGGCTGTTCCTTCGCCCCCTTCGATGATCGCCCCGGCGTGCCCCATTCGTTTTCCGGGTGGGGCTGTCCGTCCGGCGATGAAGGCGGCGACCGGTTTGGTCATATTTTCGGCGATGAAGCGGGCCGCTTGCTGTTCATCCGTACCGCCGATTTCGCCGATGAGGGCCACTTGATCGGTCAACGGATCATCCTCGAACAGGCGCAGGACGTCGATGAAGTTGGTGCCGATGATCGGGTCGCCACCGATGCCGATGGCCGTGCTTTGGCCGATGCCTCGGTCGGTCAGGGCTTGCACCACTTCGTAGGTCAGCGTCCCACTGCGGGAAACCAGGCCGACGTTGCCCGGCTTGTGGATGTGAGCCGGCATAATGCCCACTTTGGCCTCACCCGGGGTGATCAGACCGGGGCAGTTGGGGCCGATGAGCCGCGACTCTTTTTCCTTGAGGAAGTTTTGAACCCGGATCATATCCAGCACCGGAACCCCTTCGGTGATACAGATGACCAGGCCGATACCGGCATCTGCCGCTTCCATAATGGCATCGGCGCAGAAGCGGGCCGGGACGTAGACGATGCTCGTGTTCGCTTCCGTGGCCTTGACTGCTTCTTTGACCGTATCAAAGACGGGAATACCGTCCACCCATTCGCCGCCCTTGCCGGGGGTCACCCCGGCCACGACGTTTGTACCATACTCCTTCATTTGCAGGGTGTGGAACGCCCCTTCGCGTCCGGTGATACCCTGAACCAGCAATCGTGTGTTTTTTCCAACTAGAATACTCATGATAGATATCTCTCTCCTTACGCGCCTTTGGCCAATTCAACAGCTTTTTGAGCGGCTTCTCCCAAGCTCGAGGCGCTGGGGAAGTTTGCTTTTTCCAAAATTGCTCGCCCTTCCTCCTCGTTGGTTCCAACCAAACGAGCGACCATCGGAATGTCAGTTTTGACTTCCTCAAGGGCCTGCAAAATGCCGTTAGCCACTTCATCGCAGCGGGTGATACCGCCGAAGATATTGAACAAGACCGCTTTCACCTTCGGGTCGCTCAGAATGATTCGTAGCGCCGTAGCCACTTTTTCAGCCTTGGCCCCGCCGCCGATGTCGAGGAAGTTGGCCGGTTCACCGCCATAATGTTTGGTGATGTCCATCGTGGCCATCGCCAGACCGGCTCCGTTGACCATACAGCCGATTTCGCCGTCGAGCTTGACATAGCTCAAGTCGGCCAGCCGGGCTTCCCGTTCCGCCGGAGCTTCTTCCTGCGTGTCCCGCTTTTCGGCCAGACCCGGATGGCGGAACAGGCCGTTATCATCGACGAGAATCTTACCGTCAACGGCCAACAGCTTTTCTCCCTCGACGACGACCAGCGGGTTGATTTCGGCCAGGCTGGCGTCGGTGTTGATGAAGGCTTGGTATAGCCCTTTGACGATTTTGACAAATTGGTTGATAAAAGCGCGGCGCAGCCCCAGATCAAAGGCCAGGTTGCGGGCCTGGTAATCCATCAAGCCCATATCGGGATCAACGTGTAGACGAATGATGGCGTCCGGGTTTGTTTTGGCCACCTCTTCGATCTCGACCCCGCCTTCGGCGGAGGCGATGATGACCGGTTTTTGGTTCGCCCGATCAACAGCAATACCCAGATAAATCTCTTCCTTAATATCGGCGGCCTGATCGACCAGAACTTTGTCTACGGTCAAGCCTTTGATATCCATACCCAGGATTTGGCCGGCAAACTTCTCCGCTTCATCAGCATTTTTGGCTACTTTAACCCCGCCAGCTTTACCCCGTCCACCGACGAGAACCTGGCTTTTGATGACAACCGGGCCGCCCAGACGTTCAGCAATCTTACGGGCCTCTGCCGCAGTTGTGGCAACATCACCTTCGGGGATGGGAACCCCATACTCTGCAAAAACTCGTTTTGACTGATACTCGTGAAGCTTCACACAAAACCTCCTTGTTTATGTTGATTTATGAAATGTTCCAATCACATTTTCCCATTGGGCCGAAAACCCGCCCAATTATACCACTACTTTCCGATTTGTACATATTTTCGCACAGAGACCGGGAATTAGGCCCCTTTATTGGCCGAATATGGGGGCTATCTTAATAAAGTTGGTACCGAATCGCTATTGTTGATAGGGAGGGGGTATGTTATCCTGTGCATAACTCAACAGTAAGTTGAGGCAGGATTACAGCAACATTCACTAATCTTAAATCCTGTTTAGCTCTTTAACAACCCAACGCGATGGCGGATACAATGAACCGTTCCTTGATTTCAGCCGGTTCCCCGGAACCGGGTATTTTCGACTTGCCCAGAAAATTAGCTTCTCCATCAATAAACGACGTTCAGGTTTGGTTCTATGCTGCGGCAATTCAGGCCGTAGTTATCGTTTGTGTTGCCTCGCTGTTGGAAGTTGTAAAAAACGAGTTGGTCAATTTTGCGACCAACTCAACCAAAATTTTTGAAAACAAGGCTCATCTGTCGTGGCTGTCGCCTCTCGCTTTCTTAAGCGAGGCGACCGGCTGTGACGACGGATGAGCCTTGTTTGTTTTCTCCCGCCTGTCTCGATTGATGAAGTTTGGGACGAGCGGTTAGGACCTTAAGAATCGAAGATCAGTAGACCGCTATGGAAATGCTCGGAGTGGGTCCGTGACCCACGACGTCGGTCACGGACCGGCTCGGAGCCTCCTAACTGCGGGGTACTGAAGATACGTTCGACAGGCGGGAGGTCTCGTCGTCTCATGTCCCCTCGGGGCTGATACGGCGAGCTTGCGGTCAATCTTCTCTAAATCAGTTGAAAAGAGAAGTTCAAAATAAATTGTGTAAGTCAATGAAAGGAGAAATTAATACTATGACACACACAAATTCTTCCCGCATCCTGACTCTGGCTCTGGGCTTATTAGTTGCCTTTGTGGCTTTAGTCTGGACCCAGGCTCCGGCAGATGCTCAGGAGCCTGAGACAGGTGAACCGAGCCTGTCGATCCACATCATTCCCGAAGCGGATGGCATCGGGATTGCCGCCACCGAACCGCCGATGTTCAACGTTGGCGAGACCTTCCGCGTGTCGGTCGTGGCCCTGGGCGTTGAAGACCCCGGCGTCTTCGGCGGCCAATTCACCATTCAGTACGACACTGCCTTTCTGAACGCTGTGGAAGGTAGCCTGGTCGCCGGTTCCGCCATCCAGCCGGTGGTCAACCCCGTCAATGGGATCGATACCACGACTGGCCTGATCGAGTTTGCGGCCAGCCGCCAGGGGGATCTCGATAACCTGACCGGTGACGTGGTGCTGGCCACGCTGAGTTTCGAGGCCATCGCTGCCACCGAACCGCAAACCACCACCATCGACCTGGAAGATGTCAAGTTAGGGGCCAAAGGTGGGATCGCCGTGCCCGTCAGCGGCATCGTCGATCTGGATGTCATCATCAAGGGTGATACCGGCGATGAGCCTGGCCCCGGTGACATCATCGGCAGCGCCACGGTTCAAGGCCGCGAGGCTGACAACCAGGCCGGTCATCTGATTACGGCCACCGGTGTGCAAACCGGCACTACCCCCATGACCGCGACGACGACCGTGACCGGCAGCTTCTTCATTGATGACGCCCCGGCCGATACCTACAGCGTGACCGCCAACAGCGACGGCTTTCTGGCCGCCTCTTGTGACGGTGTCGTTCACACGACGGAGGCCCTGACCGACCTCCTGCCTGTTGACCTGCTGGCCGGCGATATCGATGATGATGGCATGATCGACATCACCGACGCCGTGGCCATCGGCAACGTCTTTGGCAGCGTCGCCGCCGGTGAAGTAGCCGACCTCAACATTGACGGCGAAGTGGACATCCTGGATTTGATCCTGATGGCAGTCAACTATGGTCAAAAATCAGTGGATAATCCCTGGGTCTGCGAATTGGCGACTGAACTGTAATGACAACGCGCTACCAGATAAGCAACTTGCTTAACCTACTATCTCTTATAAGAAAGAACGTATGAAGGAGAACATAATGGCACGAATGAAAATCAACACCAAGCGAATACTCTTTCCTCTGATGGCGCTGGTGTTTGCTCTCGGTCTCGTTGGCCTGCTCCAGGCGACATTAGTCGCCCAAGCGGCCCCGCTGGCCCAGACGACCGACCCAACATCAACGCCGACCGCCGCCTCGACGACGGTCTTGACCACCAC
>CAZWZZ010000367.1:0-2030 GCA_964638395.1 uncultured Caldilineaceae bacterium | reverse complement strand
CGACCCCGACCGCCACGCCGACGGATGTCGTCACCACGACGCCGACCGCCGAACCGACGGATGTCGTCACCTCGACCCCGACCGCTGAACCGACCGACGTTGTCACCTCGACGCCAACTGTCGAGCCGACCGTGGTCGTCACCTCCACCCCGACCGTCACCCCGACCACGACGCCTGTTGGCTTCACCGTCGAAGTGACCGGCCCGGCCGAAGTGACCGTGGGCGATACCTTTGAAGTCAGCGTTGTCGCCGACAACATCCCTGAGCCGGGCATCTTCGGCTACCAGTTCACGCTGGATTGGGATGGCACGGTTTTAAGCCCCGTCAGCGGCACGCTCAACCTGAACAGCGACTTCTCCGTTGTGGCTAAGTCCCTGGTCAGTACCGACACCTTGGAAATCGCCGTCAGCCGCCAGGGTGCTGTGACCGATTTGACCGGTCCGCTGACCCTGCTGACGGTTCAAGTGCAAGCCAACGCCGTCACCGACCCGGATACGACTCCGCTGACCTTGGCCGATTGGAAGTTTGGCCGCAAGGGTGGCGTCGATGTCCCGGCTGATACCATCATCAATCTGGATGTTGTCGTGGTTGATGACACCGGCAACGACATTGTCGGGACGGTCAAAGTTGAAGGTCGAGATGCTGACAACCAGGCCGGCCACATCGTCACCGATGGGGCCACGCTGACCGCTACGACGGACATCAGCGGTGCGTTTACCCTGGCCAACGTCGAGTTCGGCACCTACAGCCTGACCGCCGACAGCGCCGGCTTCCTGGCCGCCACCTGTGAGAACGTTGACCACAGCGGTGGTGAAACCACACTGTTAGAATCCACGCTGCTGGCCGGTGACATCGACGACAGTGATAGCATCGACATCACCGACGCCGTGGCTATCGGCAACGTCTTCGGCAGCACTGCCGGTGAAACCGCCGACCTGAATGTGGATGGCGTGGTCGATATTCTGGACTTGATCCTGATGGCCGCCAACTACGGCCAGTCCTCACTGGACAACCCCTGGGTTTGCCAGTAGGTCTGTCGAGCCGGAGCGACCCGGATTGGAGCAGTTTCAAAAACCGTTCCAATTTTCACCCAGATTGGAGCAGTTTCAAAAACTGCTCCAATCTTCAAACGCTCTTGAGCGTTTGAAAAGGGTTTTTGCTCATAAGCGGGGTGGAGGCCACGTTGGAAACAGCGTGGCCCCACCTCCGCCGAAAATAATGAGACGTGTTACGGCCTGGTCGGATTGGAGTGGATGACCAATCTGACCAGGCCGTAGGATGAAAAAATCAGTTATACTAGATTAGGTGAGGTAAAGGATGAAAAACAACCAAGATTTCTCAATCACGAAACCTATTATTATGTTGATAGCGTTGGCGACGCTGTTTATCGCTGCCCCGCTGGCCCTGGCCCAAAATGAGGCCCGCGTCTATCTCCAGCCGGTCAGCAACGAAAACGGGGTAATGACCGTTGATGTCATCACCGAGAATGTGACCGATATGTACGGCGCTGAGTTTCGGCTCAAGTATGACCCGGCGATGGTGGCCGTGCGGGATGTCAACGCCGAGCAAGAGGGTATTCAGATCGAGGCCGGTACGCTGCTGCCCGCCGATCAGGGCTTCGTGGTGGCCAATGATACCCAAGAGGCTGAAGGCACGGTTACTTTTGCTATGACCTTGCTCAACCCGGCCCCCGCCGCCACCGGCAGTGGTCCGCTGGCCCGCGTCAGTTTCAATATTTTGCAGGACGGTGCCTCGGTCATCGACGTTGAACACGCCAAGCTGGTCTCCCGCGATCTGCAAACGATCCCCAGTCGAACCGAAGCATTTGAGTTCGTCGGCGAAGGGGCGGCCAACAACGCCGAGAATAACGATAGCGCCACCGCCGCTACATCGGCGACGCCCGCCGCCGGTTCGACCAACTTCCCCTGGTGGCTCATCGCCGCTGCCATTATGGTGTTGGGCGCTCTGGCCCTCGGCGCGTTGATTTTGATGAACAACAGCAAACCGCTCCAGGCCACGGCCGGGGCTAC